>JABTUB010000001.1:1702500-1982296 GCA_015075585.1 Chloracidobacterium sp. | reverse complement strand
GTGTTTATTCCGCTGTTCGCCTTATCAGGGGTCGAAGGAAGATTGCTCGCTCCCTTAGGCCTCGCGTACATTACGGCACTCGTGGCATCTCTGTTCGTAAGTTTGACCGTGACGCCCGTCTTAGCGTCATATCTGTTGCCGCAAACATTTAGGCGAAAGGAGAGAAAGCCGGTCAACGATCCGGTTGAGATCGATCACGAAGATGAGAATCGTACCTCTATTTTCGCGAGGATAGGGCGGTGGTTTCGGTCTTCGTCGGCTGAGGAACACCAGGACAGCTTCATAGTTCGCTGGTTAAAGAAATACGACACGCGGCTTCTACATTGGACGCTCCGTCATCCTTACAAAGTCGTCTCCGGGGTAGCGCTGGTGTTCATCTTGACGATGGCCACGCTCCCGTTTGTTGGTACATCATTCTTGCCGGAGTTCAACGAAGGAACGCTTACCGTCAATGTTCAGGCCCAGCCCGGTACTTCTCTGACTGAATCCAATCGCATCGGCCAAATTTCCGAGAAACTACTCTTAGAGGTGCCCGAAGTTATATCGACCGGACGTAGGACGGGAAGGGCCGAGCTCGACGAACATGCCGAAGGTGTTCACTACACCGAGATCGATGTTGATTTAAAGAAATCGGATCGTTCGCGTGAGGAGATCCTTTCGGCGATCCGAGACAAACTCGCGGTCGTTCCCGGAGTTACCACTAATGTAGGACAGCCGATCTCTCATCGGTTGGATCATTTGCAGTCCGGTGTTAGAGCCCAGATCGCGGTCAAGTTGTTCGGCGACGATCTGGCTACACTACGTTCAAAGGCTGAGGAAATTCGCAATACGATCCAAACTGTCGAAGGGGCAACGGACGTTTCAGTTGAGCGACAGGTGCTGATCCCGCAGGTGCGATTTAATGTTGACCGCGTCAAGGCAGCGCAGTATGGACTGCAGCCGGGCGAGGTTACGCAGACATTGGAAACGGCATTGAACGGGCGAACCGTCTCGCAAGCCATTGATGGAGCTCGGCGATATGACGTCGTAGTCCGTTTTGACGAAGTATCTCGCAATAGTCTGGATGCTCTCCAAAATGTCACCATCGATACGCCACAGGGAACCCAAATTCCTATTTCGGCCGTTGCCGCCGTTGAGAATTTTCCGGGACCGAACCAGATCTTACGTGAGGACACGAAACGCCGAATTGTGATCGGAGCAAACGTAGCCGGACGCGATCTTGGCTCCGTGGTCAGTGATATTCAAAGCCGCGTCGCAACACAAGTTCAACTGCCGACCGGCTACTTCCTTGAATATGGAGGGCAGTTTCAGGCTTCGCAGGAGGCTAACAGAACTTTATCACTCCTTTCGATCTTCTCGCTTGTTGCGATCTTTTTTCTCCTGATAAAAGCCTTTGGCGACTGGCGGGTAGCCCTTCAGGTGATGATAAACATCCCCCTAGCGTTGATCGGAGCCGTCTGGGCCTTGCACCTCTCGGGCGGCGTATTTTCGATCGCGACAATGGTCGGATTCGTCTCTCTGGTTGGAATCACATCGCGAAACGGGATCATGATGATCTCGCATTACCTGCACTTGATGAAAGAGGAGGGCGAAGACTTTACCGAACACATGATTGTTAGGGGTTCATTGGAAAGGCTCGTTCCCGTCCTGATGACTGCTCTGACCGCGGGGCTCTCGTTAATACCCTTCATCCTTGCCGCCGACGCCCCGGGCAAAGAGATCCTGCATCCACTCGCAGTTGTCGTTTTAGGCGGCATCCTGACCTCGACTCTGCTCGACCAAATTGTTACGCCGGCGATCTTCTATAAATTCGGACGGCCGAGCGCCGAGCGAGTCATCGCGGAACGAGAAGGCTTAAGCGACAAAGACTTCGGCGAGAACACCGATCTTCCGCCGTTCGGGATGCGGACGCCCGATCTTAGTTAAAAGGAAATGGAAGATGGATAAGAAAATCAGACTAACACCTTTTACCTATTACTTGGCCAGAGGCCTTTTCTTCCTGGCTTTTCTCGCTCTGTTTGGAGCATGGTTAACGGAATTGACCGGCGGTTCGCTGCTCGGCTTGAGTCAGCAGCATTTATTCTACGACGCCATTGTCTTATCGCTGTTCGGTATCGGGATGTATCTTGACGGTTAAAGGACCTAGCGAAACATTGAATTTCTGTAAGACCTAAAATGAGGAGAAAAACTTATGACAAGAACAAATTTTAATAGATTGCTGATGGGCGCTTTGGCCGTCGTGATCGGTTCGGGCGCTGTCGCTATTAGCCTCAACGAGAGTGTTTCGGCACAAACCGACGAAGTAAAGGCCGTGACGGACGTTATGACACGCGAAGCTCTGGCCGTTGAACAAGGCGATCTCGCGGCACTCGATAAGATCTGGGCCAACAGCGAAGATGTCACCGTCTTCGAAAGCGGACACGCCAATTACGGTTGGAATGATTACCGCAACACCCATCTCGCTCCCGAACTAAAGGAATTCAAAAACACGAAATACTCGTTTTCGGATATGAAGGTAAAGGTCGATGGCAAGACCGCGTGGGCGACATTCAAATATAGTCTCGCGGCTGAGATGGGAACGAGAAAAGTAGAAAGCGGTGGCCTTGGCACGGCGGTGTTGGAAAAACGCGACGGCAAATGGCGTATCGTTCACTGGCACTCAAGCGCACCTCGCCGAGCCCCGGCTCCCGCGGCGTCTCCGACACCTAAGGCGTAGTTTGATTTTGCTCGACACTGTATAAGGACATGTTAGAAGGGAGTCCAGAAGTTTATACGGTCGATGAGCAAAAGGCGTCGGGTAGTGCCTATTGTGCCCGACGCCATTTTTTTTTCGGCCACATAGTAATGGAACTCGAAATACTCTGCCTTTCGTCTGGAGTTAATAACCGTTTGAATTTGAACTAGGAGGACTGAGAAATATGAAAGACATGAAGCATACGGAAAGCATGAAAAACATGAAAAGCATGTACGTGAACCTAGCGATCATGGCGGTTCTGTCGTTTATATCGATGTTCGTGTTCATGTACATGATGGTCGATTCTTTCGCCAACGTATATCCAAACATAAACCAGATTTACATGGCCGGGCTCATGACCGCTCCGATGATCGTGATCGAGATCTTTGTAATGTGGTCGATGTACAACAACAAAAAGGCCAATCTTGTCATCGCTGGTGTTAGCGTCCTGTTGCTAATTCTGTTTACGGCCTTTATCAGATATCAAACGTTAGTCGGGGATAAGCAATTTCTCAAATCGATGATACCGCACCACGCAGGAGCGATCCTCATGTGTGATAACCCTAATCTTCGAGACCAGGAGATCAAGGATTTGTGTAAATCGATAACGATCGACCAACAAAAGGAAATCGACTGGATGAAGAATAAACTCGACGAGTTGGAACGTAAACAGTGAGGAGTCGATCAAGCTAATGATGACTGCAACAGTTTTGGCAAAGCAATCAGATGTATCGCTTTACACGGTCAGGCACTATACGCGCATCGGGTTACTGAAGCCGGCCCGCAATATGCAAAACAACTACAAGGTTTACCAACCGTCTGATGCGGTGCGAGTTCGGTTCATTAAAGCCGCCGGTAATCTGGGATTCTCGCTCGCCGAGATCGCGGATGTTTTGAAAGAGGCGAAGGAAGGGAATACGCCGTGTCCGATGGTACGGGAAATTATCGTTCGCCGGATTGCGGAGAATCAAAGAAAGATCAGGGAGATGCAGAAACTCCAACGGAAAATGGAGAAAGCCCTTCAGGACTGGTCAAAGATGAAGAATTCGATGCCCACAGGTGATTCCGTTTGTCATTTGATCGAATCAGTAAGCGAGACTGACAAATAGGGCTTGACCTGACCCCTGCTGACAGGTTGTAGAATAATTCCTGTCGTTACTTTTAATGACAGGAGTGATAACAAAATGACGGAATACGAAACAACCACGGCTGAAACCTTCATCGACCCAATTTGCGGAATGCAGGTCAAACCGGCAAATGCCGCCGGGAGCCTTAACCAGGATGGAGAAACTTATTATTTCTGCTCGACAGCGTGTCTGCAGAAATTCATGGCTCCGAACGACGGTAGCCAGGCGAGCTGTTGCGGCAACTAGGGAAGTTTGAAAACCGCAGGGAGGGTTCATGACAGGAATTGTAAAAAAGAACGCAGCAGAGGGCGAGTTTATCGACCCGATATGCGGTATGACTGTTGATCCGGCGACAGCGGCTGGAAGTTTTAAGCATGAGGGAACGACCTATTATTTTTGCTCGAAAGGCTGTTTGCAGAAATTTATCGCGCAAACGCAGGCCGTCCCCGGGAGTGGTTTTGTCGGGATCGGACGGGAACAAAAAGAAACCGTTACGCATGGAGAGATGAACGCTACTCCCGAAGGAGAGTTTGTCGATCCGGTGTGTGGAATGACGGTCGAGCCCGAGACTTCGGCGGGAGAGTATGATTTTGAGGGCCAGACTTATTACTTCTGCTCGACCGGCTGCTTGAATAAGTTCAAACAAAATCCGACGAGCTTTCTCAAGGAGAAAAAAGAGGAAGTATTAGACGCGGAAAGCAAGGGTGTCGAGTACACCTGCCCGATGCATCCGGAAGTTGTGCAGATCGGTCCGGGAAGCTGTCCAAAATGCGGAATGGCGCTTGAGCCCAAGGTGATGACGCTCGACGACGCTCCTGACCCGGAGTATATCGATATGAAGCGGCGTTTTTGGATTTCCGCCGTCTTAACTCTTCCGGTTTTCGCTCTGGCGATGGCGGAAATGCTGCCGAACTTTCACGAGATAATCTCGCCGAACCTTTCTATTTGGATACAGTTCGCTCTTGCGACGCCGGTCGTGCTCTGGGGCGGTTTTCCTTTCTTCCAGCGTGGATGGGCTTCGGTCAAGAATGTGAGCCCGAATATGTTCACGCTGATCGCGATAGGAACAGGAGCGGCTTATCTCTTTAGCCTCTTCGCACTGTTCCTGCCTGATCTGTTCCCTGCGTCGATGCGTAATGTGCATACGGGCCTGATCGCCGCATATTTCGAAGCGGCGGCAGTGATCACGACGCTCGTTCTTCTCGGACAAGTTCTTGAGCTTCGAGCCAGAAGCCAAACCTCAAGCGCGATCAAGGCCCTTCTCGGACTTGCACCTGAAACCGCGATCGTTGTTTTCGACGACGGCACCGAGGCTGAGATTGCACTCAAGGATGTACAGATGGGTGCGAGATTGAGAGTTAAGGCGAACGAAAAAATCCCGACCGATGGAGCGATCCTGGAAGGCGATACTTCGGTCGATGAGTCGATGGTGACGGGCGAATCGATCCCGGTCGAAAAGACGGTCGGCGACACGGTCATCGGCGGAACGATCAATGGCAGACGCGGCTTTGTGATGAAAGCGGAAAAGGTCGGCAGCGACACGCTGCTCGCGCAAATCGTTCGGATGGTCGGCGAGGCCCAGCGCTCCCGAGCTCCTATCCAACGATTGGTAGATGTAGTATCAGCTTATTTTGTTCCCGCAGTTATCGTCGTTTCGATTGTCGCGTTCGCCGTCTGGATGATCTTCGGCAGTTTCGCCTACGCGATGGTCGCGGCGGTTTCGGTTCTGATCATTGCCTGCCCGTGTGCTTTGGGCCTGGCGACGCCGATGTCGATCATGGTCGGCACGGGACACGGAGCGCGGCACGGCGTATTGGTTAAGAAAGCCGAGGCATTGGAGATTCTGGAAAAGGTGAATTCAATAGTTGTTGATAAGACAGGCACTTTGACCGAGGGCAAGCCGCGTTTGCAAAGCACAATTACGAATTACGGATTACGAATTACGGAAAACGAACTATTGCGGCTCGCTGCCAGTCTGGAAAGATCGAGCGAGCATCCGCTTGCGGAAGCGATCATAAAAGGCGCCGAAGAGAAAAATATCGAATTGGCAAAGGTGGACGATTTTGAATCCATCACTGGTAAAGGAATCACGGGATCGATCGACGGGCAAAAAGTGTTACTGGGCAATGCGAAGCTGATGACGGACAACAATATTGATTTCCCGGCGGATGGAAAAGCCGATGAGCTTCGAGCCGAAGGGCAAACAGTAATGTTCGTAGCCGTTGACGGGAAACCCGCCGGACTGGTCGGCGTCGCGGACACGATCAAAGAGTCTGCGAAAGAAGCAATCGACGAACTGCATAGACAAAATATCGAAGTCGTCATGATGACGGGCGATAATGCAATTACGGCCGACGCAGTAGCCAAAAAGCTCGGCATCGACAAGGTTTTCGCCGACGTTTTGCCCGAACAAAAGGCGGAAAAGATCAAAGAGCTACAGGCGAGCGGCAAGATCGTCGCAATGGCCGGCGACGGCGTAAACGATGCTCCGGCGCTTGCTCAAGCCCAAGTCGGCATCGCAATGGGCACCGGAACCGACGTAGCAATGGAATCCGCTGATATAACGCTTTTGAAAGGCGATCTGCGCGGTATTTTACGGGCGAAAAAGCTGAGCGAAGCGACGATGAAAAATATACGTCAAAACTTGTTCTTCGCGTTCATCTACAATCTCGTCGGCGTCCCAATCGCTGCGGGAGTTCTATATCCCGTTTTCGGCTTGTTACTAAGTCCGATGATCGCGAGTGCAGCAATGACTTTTAGTTCTGTTTCGGTAATCGTCAATGCACTGCGGTTAAGAAATTTGAAATTGTGAGAGAAATGAACAACGAAAAGTACATACCGGCTTTGAGCTACGATTGGCTAACGGGCCTATATGATCCGGTAGTTGCTCTGACGACTCGCGAAGGCGCTTTCAAGAATGCGTTAGTTGATCAAGCCGGGATCGCCGATGGTCATCGCACTCTGGATTTAGGCTGTGGCACAGCGACGCTATCTATTTTGTTGAAACAGAAGCAGCCGAACGCTGTGATTGTCGGGATTGACGGTGACGCGAAGATCTTACAGATAGCAAAAAAGAAGGCACACAAGGCCGGCGTTGACATTACCTTCGACGAGGGAATGTCGTTTGATCTGCCTTACGAAGACGAATCCTTCGACCGGATTGTTTCCAGCCTTTTTTTTCATCACCTATCTCGGGAAAGCAAGTCGGAAACGCTGCGCGAAGTAAACCGCGTTCTTAAGCCCGATGGCGAGTTTCATGTCGCAGATTGGGGGCTGCCCACGAGTCGTTTAATGCGCGGGGCGTCATATCTGATTCAATTTCTGGACGGTTTTGAAACGACTGCAGATAATTTCAATGGCTTATTGCCCAAACTGATAACGGATGCCGGGTTTACATTCGTCGAGGAAACGGTTCATTTCAATAGCGTGTTCGGAACCATAAGATTGCACAAATGCCTAAGATAAAACTGGAGGACATATGAAAACAAAGATCATTTTTTTCGCAATGATGGTGGTTTTGACGACCCTGTCGGTCTTTGCACACGACCTTTTCTTAAAGCCAGCGAGCTTTTTTGTAAAGGTCAACGAGAAGATCTCTATCAGCGTGATGAACGGCACGTTTCAGGAAAGCGAGGGAGCGGTGGCGTTCGCGCGTTTGACGGATGTGAGCGTTGTTTCGCCTTCGGGCACGCGTTCGAATCCTGCCGAGGCGAATTTTACAAAAAATGAAACCACCGCATTTCTCAATGTTACGCCGACCGAGGCCGGAACCCACGTCGTCGGCCTTTCCACCTCGTGGCGCGAGAACGCACTCGCGGCAAAGGAATTCAATGAGTACCTGCCCGCCGAAGGCATCCCTGATATTCTGGAAAACCGAAAGCGCGACGGCGAACTCGACAAAGACGCCCGTTACCGTTATTCGAAATATGTCAAAACGATCTTTCAGGCGGGCAATAAACCGACAGACAGCTACAAAACCAACCTTGGATACGCCGTGGAGATGATCCCTCAGCAAAACCCCTACAAACTAAAAAAGGGAGCCACGCTTGACATCCTCTGTCTCAAGGATGGGAAGCCCCTTGTGGGCCAGATAGTAACGACCGGCTACGAGGCCGCGGGCAAAATGCTCGGCGAAACAAGCTCCCGCACCGACAAGGACGGCCTGCTCGGGATCAAACTGACCGGCGCCGGCAAATGGTACGCCAAATTTATCAATATGGTAAAGATCGACGACCCAAAACTGAATTACGAATCAAAATGGGCGACGCTGACATTTGAAATCAAGTAACGAGGAGATCGAAATGAAGAAACAAACAATTTTTACAATTATGTTATCGCTGTCGCTCGTTGCGTCCATTTTCGCGCACGATCTGTTTCTTAAGACGGATAGCTATTTTCTGAAGGCTAACTCGAAATTTACCGTGAAGGTAATGAACGGAACGTTTTTGGCGAGCGAAGGAGCGGTTAGCTTTGCCCGGCTAAATGATGTGAGCGTCGTTTCGGGTGGGAATCGCATACATCCAGTGGAGGCTGATCTCACCAAGGACGAAACGACTGCATTTCTAAATCTGACAACCGGTGCGGCTGGAACCTACGTCGTCGGACTGTCGACCAAACCGCGAGAGATCGCTCTAAAAGCAGCAGATTTTAACGAGTATCTCCGCGAAGACGGCCTGCCGGATACGCTTGAAGAACGCCGCAAGACCGGCGAACTCGAAAAGGATGCAGTAGAACGTTACGCAAAACATGTTAAAGCGATTATGCAGGTAGGCAACAAGCATTCGGACGATTACAAAACCGTCCTTGGCTACCCGGTCGAACTAGTTCCACAGCAGAATCCTTACAAGCTTAAAAAGGGCGACACGATCGATATCCTATGTCTAAAAGACGGTAAACCGCTTGCGAATCAAATCGTGCTCGCCGGACGCGAGGAAAGCGGCAAAGTAAAGGCCGCGCCCGAACTAAGAAGCGACGCGAACGGCTTCGTAAAGTTGAAGCTTGACGGATCCGGTAAATGGTTCGTGAAGTTTATCAACATGGTCAAAATCGACGACCCGAAACTAAATTACGAATCAAAATGGACGACGCTGACTTTTGAGATCAAGTAACCTTGCGGTTTGAGGACGTTCTATGGATCTTCAATACTTCATTGTGATCGTAATCATTCTTGGAGCGATTATCTTCGCCGCGAAAACGCTGGTTCAGAAAAGCCGTGCCTTCTCCCCAAAACCCAGCTGCGGCGACGATTGCGGTTGCGGGAAGGGATGACATTTCCTAGTGTTAAGAGCCGTACATGTTTGACGGGGCACTGTATGGGTGTTTGCGTTAAGATAAGATCGACATGACAAAGTCTGCGGCCAAAATTCTACTAGTTGATGACGACGACTCATTGCGTCGGGTTCTCGAATTCCAACTTAGCGAGGCTGGTTACGTCGTCATGAGTGAGAGCGATGGACGTAATGCACTCAAGTTGTTCTCGGCCGAGGAAGTTGACTGCGTGATCACCGATTGGCGAATGCCGAAAATATCTGGATCACAGCTGGTTCAGCAGGCAACAGCGATCAACAGCGAAGTACCGATCATTGTTATTACCGCGTTTGGAGATGTCGATACAGCGGTCGAAGCTATGCGTGGTGGGGCCTTTGATTTTATTACCAAGCCCTTCAACCGACAGGAGATTTTGCTCACCGTAGAGAAAGCATTAAAGTACGGCACGGCCTTGGCGGAGAATCGCCGACTGCGACGTCAGATTCACGAGGAATTTCGGATCGAGAACGTTGTCGGAACATCAGAAAAGATGCTGCAAGTTTTTGACCTGGTTGAGAGAGTGTCAAAAACAAATGTAACAGTATTGATAGAAGGCGAGACCGGAACAGGGAAGGAGTTGGTCGCAAAAGGAATACACTTTTCCGGCACCCGCAAAAACAAACCTTTTGTCGCCATCAACTGTGCCGCTATTCCCGAGACGCTAATCGAGGCAGAGCTGTTCGGATATAAGAAGGGAGCGTTCACTGGGGCCGTAGGAGAATCGAGGGGCAAATTTGAGGAAGCTAACGGCGGAACCTTATTTCTCGATGAGATAAGTGCAATGCCTCTGCAATCGCAAACAAGGCTTTTGAGGGTTTTACAGGAGCAGGAAGTGACACGTTTGGGCGAGAACAGCCCGCGCAAGATAGATGCTCGAATAATTGCCGCCACCAACGAAAACCTTCCAGAGCTGATAAAAGAAAATGTCTTTCGCGAGGATCTATATTACCGGCTTGCGGTTGTTCCAATCACGCTGCCACCGCTGCGGGAGCGTCGAGAGGACTTGCCGGTATTGACCGAACATTTTGTCACCCGATCGGCTTCAAAACATGGGATGAGACCGCCAAAGATAGGACGGGACGTATTCAAGGTATTTTTCGATTATCCGTGGATGGGGAATGTTCGCGAATTGGAGAATCTTGTAGAAAGGATGGTGGTCCTTTCGGACGGCGATAATTTAACTCTTACCGACGTCCCGGAAACCGTAAAATACCCGTCTTCGACGAAGAGTGAATTGTGGTTTGACCTGCCTTTCGAGCCGATAAGTTTAGAAGCCTTAGAACGGGAGATCATACGTACCTCGCTTCTCCGGCATGACGGCAATCAGTCACAAACTTCAAAATATTTAGGGATTACTCGAAGCGCTCTTATCTATCGCATACAAAAGTACGGTTTAGAGGAGTCGGGTTCCAGCATCTCGGACGAATAGATGGATACGCAAACCTTCAATATCATCTCCCCTCGAAACCGCTTGTATGTTTGGATCGTCATTGCGGTTGTCATCATCCTCATTACGGTCCTTCACTTTCTCACGCCTACTGATCAGATTGTTTGGCACGAGATCTATCAGCGGATCTACTACGTACCGATCATAGCTGCCGCTTTGATATTTGGTCTCAGAGGCGGGCTTGCGGCATCTCTTTTTACAACCATCATTTACTCTCCCCATGTTTATTTACATTGGCAACACGGGCATTTTGATTATTCTATAAACCAATATGCCGAAATTGTGATCTTCAATCTCGTTGGCGGAATAATGGGAGCACTTGGCGACCGTCTCCGTAAATCCAGGGAACGTGCGGAAAGAAATGCGGAGGAAAAGAGAATAGCTTACGAAGAGTTGCAAACAACGTTTCAACAGCTACTGCAGGCTGAAAAATTGGCCTCGCTCGGAGAACTCTCAGCAGGCATCGTTCACGAAGTCCGAAACCCCCTGGCGTCGATAAAAGGAGCTATCGAGATACTAGAGGACGAGTTAACGAATGACAGTCCCCGGCGCGAGTTTGTTGGTCTTGCCAAAGGTGAAATAGATAGGTTGGACCAGCTGGTCGGAGAGTTTCTACGATTCGCACGACCCGTCGCCCCGTCTAAGACGCCAACTGATCTCAACGAAATCGTGGACTCAATCACAGGTTTGATTGCAAACCAGGCGGCATCACAGTCAATTGCAGTTATTCGAGATTTGCAGAAGAATCTTCCGCTGATTCTCGTCGATGCGGAACAGATAAAGCAGGTGGTACTAAATTTAGCTATCAACGCACTGCAGGCAATGAATCAATCGAACGGGGCAGATCAGACCCTTACGTTTAGAACGTTTCAGCACGACAACAATTTTATTGTCGAGGTTACGGATTCGGGCTCCGGAGTTGACCCAAAGCATCTCTCAAAGATTTTTGACCCGTTTTTCACCACTAAGGAGAAAGGGATAGGGCTCGGGCTCTCAATTGCCCATAAAATCGCGACTCAACACGGCGGGCACTTAAATGCAAAACGTTCGGCAGACTTAACGACCTTTACTTTGACGATCCCGATCGGTCCGACGGTAGGTCTCATTAATTAGATAGAATCATTGCTGTCGTCACGGCCTAGGCCGGCTAGCAGACTTATGAGTAGGAAAGAACATTGGGAAAATGTCTATCAGACAAAAGGCCTCAACGAAGTGAGTTGGTTTCGAGAGCATCTCGACACATCGATGCGATTGATATCAAACACCGGTGTTGGCAAAGATGCCTCGATCATAGACGTAGGCGGCGGCAATTCTACGCTCGTTGACGATCTACTCGACTCAGGATTCGTCGACGTTTCAGTTCTGGATATTTCCGCAAACGCGATCGACGGCAGCAAAGAGCGACTTGGGGCGAAGGCAAACGGTGTGGATTGGTTTGTCGCTGATGTTACCTCTGCAGAACTTCCGGTCGAGAAGTTCGATGTGTGGCACGACAGGGCGGTATTTCACTTCTTAACCGCTGAGGACGACCGTCGCAAATATGTCGAGCTCGTGATGCGGAGCTTGAAGCCAGACGGACATATCATCGTTGCGTCGTTCAGCTTGGAAGGTCCACAGAAATGCAGCGGCCTCGACGTGATGCGTTACAGTCCAGAGACTATGCACAACGAATTCGGTCGTCCGTTTCAGCTCGTCGAGAGTCTCGCCGAAATTCACAACACGCCGTTCAGCACTACGCAGGAGTTTATTTATTGTTACTGCCGAAAATCATATTCGTGATATTCTCAGACCTGTATTATGGCATTGTGGCACTTCAATAAAATTGTTCACAAAGCGCTGACCGGATTCATGGCGGTGTGGTTGAGCGGCGTTGTATTCTTATTGTGCTGTCAGACGATGAATGCGAAAGCAATGGCTGCAGATTCTTGCCCTTTGGCGAAGAAGTCTGAGCATTGCAATAAGGCGAAGAAGGCTGATCAAAAGAGTCCAGTTTTCGAATTTAAGGGAGAAAGCCGTGTAGAGTGCTGTAGCTTTCTACAGGCCGTTTTCGACAAAGCCCGAAAGATCGAACAAGGCCAAGAGCAGGTCGCGATAACTCCGAAGGTTTCGCCGGTCAGGTTCGCACCCCCAACTCCGGCAAGTATTTTACCTACATTCACGACATTACACTCGCATGTTCAGGACAGGCATGGAACCTTTTTAAGGAACTGTGTCTTTCGTATTTAGAAAGCAGATTAGCGTCTCAATTCAATGCCGAGAGCAGTTTTGCATTCGGCGGCACTAATAATTTCTAAACATAAGGAACACATATCATGAAAAGGAAAATGATACTCGCGATTGCGGCATTGATGGTTTTCGGACTTTCTATTGCGGCATTTGCGTTCACTAGAACTACCATTTCGTCCGCGACGACAGTGTCATGCTGTTGTTGCAGTGGCGATTCATGCCCGATGAAGAAAAAAGATACATCGAGCAAAGAAACGGCTTCGTGCTGTGACGATTGTGATTGCTGTACGGGCGATTCTTGCCCAATGAAGAAATCAGACCACGCGACGATGTCCGGAATGAAGATGGCAGACGGAGCATCTTGTCCAATGAAGATGAAAGCCGACGCGGTTAGCGGCCCAAGTGCCGACGCTAAGGACACCAAAACCGAAGCGAAAAGCTGCGACTGCTCTTGCTGTAACAAAGATAAGGAAAAGAAAGACACACCCGCTGTCTAAAGATCCTTAAAAAACTGGAAGCCCCGTTTGGAAACAGACGGGGTTTCTTATTTTAATTGGCTGTTTTAAGTTCGCTCTTTGCGTTTGAAAAGACACGAAAAGCCGAACGCAAGAAAAGTACAACAAGGGCGAGGGCGATGATAATGTCAGGCCAGCCGGACTGGGTGAACCAAACCGCACCGGCCGCGACAAAGACTGAGATATTCGAAGCAATATCGTTACGCGAACATTCCCACACCGAACTCATATTTACGTCGTCCGTCTTGTGTCGTGTGAGCAGATAAAGACAGATCGAATTCCCAACAAGAGCGAGAACGCTGACCACGCCCATTACTTCAAAAATCGGAACCGCCGGAATCATCAATTTATAAATAACCTGTCCGAGCACTATCAAAGCCGCTAGCAATATCAAGGCTCCCTTGAATAGAGCGACCTGTGCTTTCGCCTGAGAAGACTTATAAACAACGTAAAGGCTTAGTCCATACGTCATTGCATCGCCAAGATTGTCCAGCGAATCGGACAACAGAGCACTCGAACCCGCGTAAATGCCAGCACCGATACCCGCGGCAAACATTACGACGTTTATCCCAAGCACGATCTTTAGCGTCGAACTCTGCTTCTCCCGCAACGCCTCTATCGCACAATCATCCTCACAACAAGCCATAACTACACCATTTTCAGAATAGGTGAATGCTGAAATGTTATCAACGAGCGATGCAGTCCGACGCTCGTTTTCCATCATTTCAAAATTAGACATGAGGCCCAACGGACGAGTCTGTGACGACGACCTCGGGTTGAGACTTGGAAGTAAAAATTGAGCGGTTGGCATTGGATAGGTTATGGTATATTCTCCTTGATGGAGCGAGCGAATGCCGTCCTTCTGGCAAATAGCTCGCCTCGGATACATTGATTGCGATAGGCCAACTTGGTTGCAGGTTGGTTGCAGCGTTGCTGATCATGGCTTATTAGTGTTGAATTGAGATAGCCGTTAAGTTGTTGATTCTAAGAAGTTTTGAGCAGTTTTGACAAATTATAGAAACCTACCCAAATCGCTTGGGGTGCGAGAGGTCGCTGGTTCAAATCCAGTCGTCCCGACCAGTTGTTGAGGCTTTCATAGGGTTATGAAGGCCTTTTTTGTTGGAAATCAGTTACCGAGGCGAATGTGCTTCACAGATCGATGACGGCGATGGTGGCACCGTGGCCGCCCTGGTCTTGCGGAGCGAATTCAAATGAGCGTATGAGGTCGCTTTGCTTTAGGAAGTGATGGACATAGTTCTTTAGGGCACCGGTGCCGAAGCCGTGGATTATGCGCACGCGCGGCGTGTGCGACAAATAGGCATTGTCGATGAAGCGGTCAAGCTCGTATTCGGCATCAGCGGTCGTCTTGCCGATCAGGTTCAGCTCGATCGGCGCGTTGCGATTCTCATCAACGGAGAAAGCAGGGTTCGCGGGCCTTTTCATTTTCAGTTCGCCGACATCGCTTTTGGGCGGAGTGTCCGCAAAACGCAGATCGCTGAGTTTCTCGCGCAGGCGAATGCTGCCGACCAAGATCTCTGCCAACTTACCATCGAATTTCTCAACCGTGCCTACGTTACCGAACGAGGTGATAACGCGGGAGCCGACCTTTATCGCATCTGAGGATGCAGGCTCCGCGGCGGCGTCCCGCTCGTGGCCTGCTTGCCGGATCGGAGTTTGGCCGATCTTGGAGAGCACCGCCCTGTTCAACTCAGCTTTCCGCGACCGCCGCTCCTTTTCAAGCCGATTCTTCAGGGCCTTGTCCTCTATAGTTTGTAAGAACGCCTTCGACTGCCGGTCGAAATCATCAACGGCAGATGCAAGGGCCGCCTCGAATTCTCTTTGGCGAGTTTTTTCTTTTTGGGCGGCTTCATTTTCGATCGAGGCGTATTTTACGGCGACAACCTCACGCTCCTCTTCCAGGGCCAGCCGCGTGTCGCGGACGATCTTTGTTTCATTTTGCAGAAGACGCAGATAGTGTTCGAGCTTTTGTGCTGCAGTATCATGGTTGCGACGCGCAGCGTCGATCACGTCTTGAGCGATGCCGAATCGCTTTGCGATCTCCAGGCCGCTCGATGCACCGGCCTGTCCGATCAGGAGTTTATAGGTGGGCTGCAGCGTTCGCTCGTCAAATTCGACTGAGGCGTTGATCACGCCTTCGTCATTCGCCGCATAGACCTTTAGGCCGCGATAGTGTGTTGACGCTATCACCTGTGCACCGGCCGACCGAAAGTGATCGACGATCGCAACGCCAAGTGCCGAGCCTTCGTCCGGGTCAGTTCCGGTGCCGGCCTCGTCCAAGAGTACTAATGACGGCGGCCTGCACTCGCGTATCATACCGGCGATATTCGACATATGCGACGAGAAGGTCGAAAGATTTGCCGAAAGCGATTGATGGTCGCCGATATCAGCCAAGATCGAGCGGTAGAACGGTATTTGAGCGTGGGTCGCCGGAACAGGCAGGCCCGACACCGCCATAAGGCTCAGAGCGCCGGCGGTTTTAAGAACGACGGTCTTTCCGCCCGCATTCGCTCCCGAGATGATCATAACGGGCTGTGTTGTCGTCAACCCGAAGGTGTTCGGCACGACTTCGCCGGCATTCAATAACAGCGGGTGTCGGGCGTCTATTATATTGAGTGTGTTCTCAGTTATCTCCGGAACGACCGCATTAAAGCGGCGAGCAAATTCGACCTTAGCCTTTACTGCGTCGAGCCGAGCGACCGCATCTGCGGCAGCCTCGACCTCGGGCAAAGATGCCCGGAGCGATTCCGTAAGGCTGAAAATGATGCGTGCGGCCTCTTGCTCTTCTTGGCTCTTGAGGCTTTGCAGTTCATTGTTCGCCTCGATGGCGTTGAGCGGCTCAACATAAACGGTTTGGCCGCTTGACGAAAATCCGTGTGCTACGCCGCTGACCTTGCCGCGATGATCGGTCTTTACCGGTATCACGAACCGGTCGTTGCGGATGGTAACAAGCTCATCTTGGATCGCAGCACCGGCGGCTCTCATAGCGGCTTCCAATGTGTGCGTAAGCCTTGAACGCTGCACGTGAATTTCGCGGCGAAGCCTTTTGAGATCGGGCGACGCATCATCGCTGAGCTCGCCGCCGGGCAGGATAATGCTGCGGATATTTTCGGTAACGGCAAGCATCGACGGCGGTACCGATCCGATCAACTGCCAAAGTGTAGGGCAATTCTCCTTTTCCGGATACAGGATGCTGCGGGCATAAAGGGCCCGGGAGCATAGATCTGCGATAGCAAGCAATGAATTCGGTTCGAGCGAGGTGTTCTTTATCCGCAAAAGAGCGATTGCGTCAGACGGGTCGGCCAGCCCGCTGAAGCTCCATGAAACCTTACTTTCTTCGTTAATAACGATCGCCTCCGTTATCGCCGCAAGGGCGGATTCGAGAACGGGGCGACCGGCGAACGGACGAAGTTTACATATAAGCCGCGCGCCCATCGGCGTTTGAGCATTGCTTGCAACGATCTCAAGCAACGCGTCAAATTCAAGAGTTTCCAATGAATACGCCATGAGCATTGATCGGTCGATAAATAGTATCAAAGGGTGCGCAGATCGGAGAAGCTCGATCGTCTGCTATGTTTTCGGTTCAGATAAGAACCTTTCGCGTATTTCGGGCGTCGGGAGCATGCACGCGTCGCGTCGGCCGAAGATCCTATAGCGGTATCGTGCGAACAGCCTGTAAGCCGCATTGCGGATAAAAGCCGGGACAACGACCAGAATACGCCCAAACGACCATGGCGGACCAAGATACTTTGCGATCCGCAGCGCAGCATCCGAATGAAGGAACATACGGCCTTCATCCACGAGTATCACCGAGTCGATATTGTCCGGTATTCGATATTGATCCTTGATCGCATTACCCAATTCAGATTGAAGCGGGGCAAAGCGAAATGTGCCTTGCGGATCGTGTTTTATGATGAAATTCACGGCACCGTTGCAGAAATTGCAGACGCCGTCAAAAAGTACGATACGCTCCATGGTTTGGATATTGCTCCTGAATCCAGCCTTGCTTAAGAGGCCTTTGCACGGGCAGCCCGGCCCGGCTCTGTGAATTATGTGCGAAGGACGATCTTATCCCCTTCCTCGACGAACGCCAGCGATGCCGAATTTACGCAATATCGCAGATACGTCGGCGGCGGTCCATCGGGAAAGACGTGCCCTTGGTGGCCGCCGCACCGCGAGCATCGTATCTCAACCCGGCGCATTCCGTAGCTGTTGTCTTCTATCTCTGACAAATGGCTCTTGTCGGACGGCGCGTAGAATGAAGGCCAACCTGTGCCGGAATGAAACTTATGCCTCGAACTGAATAGCGGAAGTCCGCAAAGGCGGCAGACATATGTGCCTTCAAGTTTGTTATCGAGCAGTCCGCCGCAGAACGGGGCTTCGGTGCCGTGGCTGAGCAAAATTCGTTGTTCTTCCGCCGTAAGGCCGGACGCAAGGCGTTCAATAGTCTCGCCATCAAGCGGTGAAATGTCGTAGCCGGAACTTGATTTCATAGTTCCATCATCATGCAAAGACGGCATCGATGCAAAGCATTGCCGACACGCGCCGTCGATTATTCGTCCGATGAGAGTACTTTCTTCTCCAACTTTCGCAGTCGTTGGGCGATCTCGCCGAGCTTCCTGAATGCTGCAACCGAACGGAGCCATTCGCGGTTGTCAAAGGCCGGAATTCCCGAGACGACCTTACCCGGTTCCACATCGTGCGAAGTTGCGCTCTTTGCGGTCAATATCGCATCATCGCCGACCTTCAAATGGCCTGCGATACCGACTTGGCCCGTTAATATGACACGCTTTCCGATATGCGAACTGCCGGCAAGGCCCGTTTGCGCGCAGATCAGAGCGTCCTCATCGATAGTGCATGAGTGGCCGATCTGTACCATGTTGTCGATCTTGACACCACGCTCGATTCGGGTTTCTCCGACTGATGCACGATCGACGGCAGAAAGTGCTCCGATCTCGACATCGTCCTCGATAACGACGCGGCCGGTTTGAGGTATCTTGAGCCATGTCTTTTCCTCGGTCTTCGCATATCCGAAGCCATCGGCTCCGATAACCGAATTGTTGTGGATAATGCAGTTACGGCCGATCAGCGTGTTCTCGCGAACTGCAGTGCCTGAGTGGATGATCGTGTTCTCGCCGATCGTCACATTGTCGTAAACGGTAACATTAGCCATCAACCGCACGCCCGCAGCAATGCTCGAATTCGCACCGATCACAACATTAGCCCCGATCTCGGCATTAGGATCAATAACCGCCGATGTGTCGATCGATGCGGTTTGATGGATGCCCGGACGAAGATCTCTTTCAGGAAAAAATGTACGAAGTGCAAGCGTATATGCGATGCGAGGGTCCTTTGTACGCAGGATGGCGATGTCATTGCGTGCGACCTCAACTCCTTCTCCGACAAAGATCGCCGAGGCCTTCGTCACGCCGACCTGCGGGGTGTACTTCGGATTTGAAAGGAACGACACGCTGCCGGGCAGTGCATCCTCGAGACTCGCCACCGAGGTGATATCGATGTCCGCATCGGCGTTTTCGATCACTGCGCCGACAGTGCTTGCTAGTTCTGAAAGTTTCATCTTTCCTTAAAAGTCTCGTTGCCTTGTTGAGTAATGTTCTACCAGAGTGTGTATCGAAAGCAACTTTGCGACGCTTACAACAGGTCGATCGGGTCAATTTCGACGAAAAAAGAGCGCATATCGGCTCCGCGATGTTCCGCATCCGCAAGTGCGGTGTCCAGTGTTTGCCGCAGCCCTTTGCGTGAGCGTGCCTTTAGGATGATCTGCATACGATATTCGTTGCGTAAACGTCCGACCGACGCCGACGCAGGACCCAAAATACGTACATAACGCTGCGAATTGGCATCATCGAGCGCGCGGCGCAGCAGGTTCGCGTTCTGTGATGCATGCCGTTGATCGCGATGCCGTATCATTATCGAAGCAAGTACATAGAAGGGCGGATAGGCAAAGCGTTCGCGGTACTTGATCTCTTCTTCATAAAACCCGATATAATCCTGCCGAACCGCATGCCGCAAGGCATAGTGTTCCGGATAATATGTTTGTATCAGCACGCGGCCTTGCTTATCGCCTCGTCCCGAGCGGCCCGCAACCTGCGTTATCAGTTGAAAGGTTCTCTCTGCCGAGCGAAGATCCGGCAGACCGAGGCCAATATCTATACCGATAACGCCGACCAGTGTTACGTTCGGGAAATCGTGCCCTTTTGCGATCATCTGTGTGCCGACGAGCAGGTCGATCTTATGAGAAGCAAAATCGAAGAGCACCCGTTCGAGATCGCCCTTATGTTTCATCGTATCGCGATCGACACGGCCGATGTTCATCTCGGGAAAACGCTTTCTCAGTCGATCTTCGATATTTTCAGTGCCCTCGCCGACAAAATAGAGAAATTCACTGCTGCAGTGAGGACAAACCTTTGGTGAGGGAACTTGATAACCGCAATAGTGGCAGGCGAGTTTTCCTTCGCGCCTGTGAAATGTGAGTGTGATATCGCAATTTTGGCAGCGTATGGCCTCGCCGCACGTTCGGCACAGCACGAACTGCGAGAAGCCGCGGCGATTCAACAGGATGATCGCCTGCTCACCGCGATCATGAGTTTCATCAATGGCGGCCATCAATTCAGGTGCGACGGGAACATCCTTGCCCGTCTGCCGAAAGACGTCGCGCATATCGATCAGTTCTGCCTTTGCGAGGCCGATGTCGCCGATCCGATCCGGAAGGTGAAGATACGCATACTTGCCGGAACGAGCATTATAAAATGACTCCATCGCCGGCGTCGCTGAACCGAGAACAACGGCGGCTTTGGCAAAATGAGCGCGCATAACGGCAACGTCGCGGGCGTTGTAGAAAGGCGATTCCTGCTGTCTATAAGAGGCGTCGTGTTCTTCGTCAACTACGATCAGCCCTATATTCTCAAGCGGGGCAAATATAGCCGAGCGTGTACCGATAGCGACTTTGGCCGAGCCAAGCCGTATCCGCCGCCATTCGTCAAAGCGTTCGCCCGCAGAAAGTTCCGAATGCAGGATCGCCACATTCGAGCCGAACACCGCACGAAGCCGCCGCGAGAATATCGGGGTCAAGGCGATCTCAGGTACGAGCATCAACGCCGAGCGGCCCTCGGAAAGAGTCTGCTGAATCGCACGTATGTATATCTCGGTCTTGCCGCTGCCGGTAACGCCGTGTAACAGGAACGCTTTATAGTCGCTCTTGGTGATAGCGGCCGCGATCTGAGTAAGAGCGTCGGTTTGTTGGGGTGTTAGTGCGATGTCTTTCTTAGCCGGCAAAGCGGCGCCGCGGAGCGGATCGCGGCGAACGTCTTGAACGAATATCTCTACCATGCCGCGCCTTGCAAGCGTGTTGAGCGGTGACGTGCCGACGCCCGCCCGGTCGAGGAGTTCTGTAAAGAGCATCTCGCCGCCGCCCTGTTTCAGTATCGCTATGATCTTCTGCTGTTGATCGGAAATCGGCTTTTCGAGGGCCGTATGCGGTGGTTCTGACGTAAGGCGAACCGCCTTTCGCCGTTTTGGCCTGACCTTTTCATTGTGAAGCCCGGCAGGCAGTGATGCTTTGAGGACTTCGCCCCAAAATCCTGCATAGTGATCTGCTGTCCACTGTGTGAGCCGAAGGATCTCGGGAGTGATCAGCGGCTGCGTGTCGAGGGCCGCGATCACATCTCGTATCCTTGCGTCTTCGATGGAAAACTCTTGCGGCAGCTCATCGTGGATAGCGACGACGTAGCCTGTCAGCTCGCGGCGTCCGAACGGCACCTGCACGCGAGTTCCGAGAGCGATCTCGTCCGAGATTCCCTCGGGGACACGATAGGTGAACACTCGGCGCAATGGGACCGGCAGAGCAGCCTCGATATAACGAGGCCCATTGATTCGAGGTGCAGGTCCGATCGCCATTCAATCGAAATCATAACCTAACATCAGTTCATTTTCTTGTAAGGAAAGGTCGAATTGTAAAACCTTGACACTGAGACGGACAAACCGCGCTAGAATGTTCCCATGGATGAACTGTTTAAGTCGGGTAAAGGCGAAAAGCGATCGAGGAAGAACCTTCTTATCGCGACAATTGCGGCGGTTGCGCTTATCGGCGCGATCATTTTCTTGATCGCACAACGGCCGTCGATGGAGGATCAGACCGCTGCGATCATGAACGGTGCATTGCGTGAAGGCTCGCCCGAATTTGACGCAATAAATAAGCAGATCATCATTTCAACGGATGAAAGCACCGTTGAGTCGCCGACGGGGCTCGGCACGATCTCAATGTATATTCGCGGGAATGTGAAGAACCGCAGCGATCAAACCATAACTTTGCTTGAGGTCAATGCCGCTGTTGTATCGACCACGAATCAGGTCTTGAAACAGAAGCGTGTGCTTGTCGTTCCGACACAGGCCGTGTCGCTCGGTCCGGGTGAGACGATACCGTTAACGCTGGCACTCGAAGGATTTGACCGAAAGGATGACAGGGCAGATATCCGGTGGAAGGTTACGGCAATAAAATTGGCCGATAAATAGATGAACCGTCAGATCGTTATCTTGCTGATATGCGTTTTGTCGGCCGCAGCAGCGGCGGCGCAGTCGGGACACAAGCAAAAATACTCGGAGAGTGTTTCGCAGTATGATACTGCACAGCCTTCGGAGCCGCATGCGGCGCAAAGCGGCAACGACGAAGATATCATCAAGGTCGAGACCGACCTCGTAATGCTGCCGGTGCGTGTTACATCTCGCAAAGGCAGGCCGATCTCAGACCTTAAACAAAGCGAATTCCGTATCTATGAAGATGGTGAGGAGCAGGAGATCTCGTTTTTTAATAATAATGAGGCTCCATTCACCGTTGCGCTGCTCCTAGATATGAGCTACTCGACGGTTTTTAAGGTGAATGAGATCCAATCGGCGGCATTACAATTCCTGAGCCTTTTAAAGCCGGATGACCGTGTAATGATCGTCGCTTTCGATCGAAAGGTACGTGTTCTATGTGATGTGACAAATAACCGGAAGGCTTTGCGCTATGCGATCGAAGGGGCGGCGGTAGGCTCGGGCACATCGGTTTATGATGCATTGGATCAGGTGATCAATCAGCGATTTGCGGCAATACACGGGCGTAAGGCCGTGGTGCTGCTGAGTGACGGTGTCGATACTACCAGTAAGATCTCCGACGGCGACTCGATCTTAAAAGCGTTAGATGAGACGGACGCACTTATTTATCCGATCTGGTATGACACTTACGATGATGTGCAACATAATCGTCGTAATGATGCCGAGATCCGTTTTGATGAAGATGACCGTCCGTATTCGGTGAGCGGAGTTGCGGGCAAAGGCGAGCGTTGGGATGATTATGTTGCGGCACGCGAGTTCCTGCTCACGCTAGCCGAACGCACAGGCGGCCGGGTACAGCGGGTAAGTTCAACGACAAATCTTCTTGCCGCCTTTTCACAGATCGCAGATGAGCTTCGCAAAACATACACTCTGGGTTATTATCCGAGCAGCGAGCGGCGAGCCGGCGGTAAGCACTACATTCGGGTGCGTGTCTATCGTCCGGATCTGATAGTGCGTGCCAAGAATTCATTTCTTAGGCCGCAGAAGCCATAAATGAAGCAAGCCCGAACGTTCTATAGTTTTATTTAGTAGGAGTAAAGAAACGCCAATGAAAAAGAAAAATCTGATACTAACAGCGGTTGTGGCGCTGATAATTAGCCTTTGCGCGTCGTTTGTCCTCGCACAGGAAAAAATGACGAATGACGAGGTGATCCAGCTTACAAAGGCGGGATTGGCATCGAGTATCATTGTCGGAAAGATCAATACGTCGCCGACGAATTTTGATATGTCAACCGACGCCCTGATCAAACTCAAGCAAGCCGGTGTCAGCGATGATGTCGTTAACGCGATGCTCGTTGCAAAGAACGGCAAGGCCGCCGTCAATAACAATACGATTTCGCCATCCGCAGGCGACCCGAATGATCCGATGTCGAAGCATAGCTTTGGGATCTACCTTTATCAGGAAAAGGATGGACAGCGTAAAATGACCCAACTCCAAGCGAAGGTGTCGTCACAGAATCGGACCGGCGGAAAGTTTACGGCTTCGATAACGCCGTTCGGGCTTGGAAAGGTCAAGACCAAAACCAATTTGGACGGACGCAATGCTGATCTTCAGCTTCAGGAAACGATGCCGGTCTTTTATTTCTATCTTGATGCTTCGACCGGCGGACTTAATACCGCGAGCGGCATTCCGGCATCTCCGAGTGAATTCAGCTTGATCCGATTCCATGTCCGTGGAGACGATCGTGAAGTTACGATCTCAAAAGAGAACTCGTGGAGTGGTAAGGGCGGACTTTCCGGCGAATATGTGGTCGGCCTCAAGTCTGAAGATCTCGGCAACGGTGTTTTCAGGGTAACCCCTGCCGTTACTCTTACAAAGGGCGAGTACGCGTTCTATTTGCTGAATTCCGGTAATGCGAATACAGCCGCGGGCGTCGGATCGAAATTCTTTGATTTCGGCGTCCAAATGACGCCGTGATCAGCCTTTGATAGTACGTTAATAAATGCGAAGGGGCGGGTGTATTACACTTTGTCCCGGTCGCCTCGTCCTATCAAGAACCAGCACGCCGTGCAGACGGCGAGACGCTTTACCGAGGCATTTTTCGCTGTCAAACTCTCGGCCGCGATCAATTCGTCGCGGTCGAGGTCTTTCCACCTTTTTAGCGCGTATTTTCCGCAACGCGGGCACTTGTCGGATATCTTTTTCGACATTTGTTATACTTGCGGCTTAAAAGCGGCAGTTTTAGCTTATCAAAAATTCGGAGGATAAGGGATGAGAGTTCGGCTGGTGTCTTTTGTCGGGTTCTTAATTGCGGTCGGTATTTTGGCTGCGGCTGCAACAGCTCAGTTAGAAGCAAAGTTCGATTTCTATCAGCGAGGGCCGTATAACGATAAAGTGCCGCGCCCGCAGACCTTCCTGCGCTACGACGTTGGCGATCATCATACAACATACGCTCAGATGGAGCAGGTGATAAATGCTATTGCGGTTGCTGCGCCCGATCGTGTCCGGATCTTTGATATTGGGCTTACGAATGAGCTTCGTATGCAGCATCTCGTGGCGATATCTTCGCCTGAGAATATGGCAAGGCTTGATGAAATAAGGTCTGTTAACGCGAAGCTTACCGATCCGCGGAAAACAAGTGCTTCCGAGGCCGACCGTATAGCGGCGTCAAACCCTGCAATAGCATGGATGGCATATACGATCCACGGCAATGAATCGTCATCGTTCGAAGCATTTATGCAGGTCATCTATCAACTTGCGGCATCGAATGAGCCGGCGACGCTCGATATCTTGCGGAACACCGTCGTTTTGGTCTTGACGGGTGAAAATCCAGATGGCCACGAGCGTTTTGCAACTTGGTATAACTCCGTAGCTATCGGCGATGCGGATAGGAACGCGATTGAACATCGTGAGCCGTGGTCAATCTGGGGACGTTACAACCATTATCGATTTGACCTCAACCGCGACACACTTGTCCTCAGCCAAAAAGAGTCGCGAAATATGCAGAAGGCCCTGCTGGAATGGAACCCGCAGCTTACCGTTGATCATCACGGTCAGCCGTCGCAGTATTTCTTTCCGCCGGTCGCACTGCCGATCAACCCGAACCTGCCGCAACCGCAATACAGCAAGTGGCTGGACATTTACGGCCGGGCGAATGCACAGGCGTTCGATGCGAACCATTGGGACTATTTCGTGCGGGATGTCTTTGATGCGTTCTATCCGGGATATTGGGATACTTATCCGTCGCTCAACGGTGCGATCGGAATGACCTATGAGACTGACGGCGGCGGTTACAAGGGGCTTCAATGGACACGCGACGACGGTACGATCGTTACCTTTCGCTCCTCGATCGCGAAGCACTATGTCGCTTCGATGACGACCCTCGAACAGACCGCGAAGAACAAGCCCGAACGCATCAAGGATTTTTATGATTTCCGAGCTAAAGGAATGGCGACACAGGGCAAAATGAAACGCGTGGTCATAGATCCGACATCCGACAGGGTCAAGGCAGCAGAGCTGATCGAGACGCTGCGCCGATCGAACATCGAGGTCACGGTCACTTCGCGGCCGTTCGTCTCGAATCTCGCTCATACATATATGGAAAAAGACTCGCGGGCGGTCGCAAAGACGTTTCCCGCGGGTTCCTATGTTATCGATCTTGACCAGCCGCAGCGCCTGCTGATAAAGGCTATCCTTGAGCAAGATACGCCGCAGGATAAGGCTTTTGTTGACGAGAATATGGCCCGCTTTCGGCGAAATCAGATGCGCGGTAAGGGCCAGGCCAAGGAGGGCTATGGATTTTACGACATTACCGCGTGGTCGGTACCGCTTGTTTTTGGAGTTGATGCGTGGTGGACAGAGGACTCAGTGAGCGTAACGGGCGATCTCGTAGAGGCAAGGACATTGGAGAAGCAGAGGGCAGGAACCTTTTCAGGCCGGGCGAGTGTTGCTTACCTGATACCGTACGAGACCGACGTGTCTGCGGTGATGGCGCTTCGGCTGCTTCAGCAAGGTTATAAAGTTGCCGTAGCTTCGCGTGAACTGTCGGCCGGCGGGCGCAATTGGAAGGCCGGGACTTTTGTCATACGTTTATCTAGAAATCCGCCGGCGATACATGAGGCGGTCGAGAGCCTCGCTCGCGAACTCGGCGTCGGCGTGGTCAGCGTGAACTCGGGCTACTCGAATGAGGGCGATACGAGCGTCGGAAGCGCTGAGGTGATCAGCCTCAAGCTGCCGCGGATTGTGGTTGCGGCGGACGAGGGCATCTCGCAGGAATCGTATGGTTCGACGTGGTGGACGCTTGATCGTTTCGGCATCAAGTTCACGCCGATGACGATGAACTCTATTCGCAGCGGCGCATTGAAGGGCTATAATCTGTTGATCTTGCCCGATGGATCTTCGGCGCGATATATGAGCGGGCTGGGCAGCGGCGGCGTAGCATCGCTTAAGGCTTTTACGGCCGGCGGAGGTACGATCGTGACATTCAGCGGCGCTTCGGTTTTCGCGGCCTTGAAGGACGTCGGCCTTACGAGCGCCAAACTCGTTGGCAGTGATGACGATACTTCTGCCAAGGCCGATCAGGAACGGCCCGCTGCAGCACAGGGGGCGACTCCGGATTCCGCGCCGATGCCGCCGGCGGTTGACAGAGCGGACGTGCCAAAGCAAACATTGCCGCCGATCGCTTCACCGTCCGCTGACAATAACAGAGTTCCCGAGGCTTTGCCCGGGGCGATATTTCGTGCGACGGTCGATCATACGACCTATTTGAACTTCGGCGTCGATCAGAATGAACTGCCTGTTCTGCTGACGAACGGATATTTTTTCCGATATTCGAAAGAAGGCACGAATGCGCTTGTGTTTGAGGCAAACCCGAAGCGGCCGCTCACGATTTCGGGTTTCGTTTGGGAAGGCAACACGGAGCGTCTGCTGCAGGGTACGTCCTATTTGATCGACGAATCCGCCGGAGCCGGCCATGTGGTGCTGTTTGCCGAAGATCCTTTCTTCAGAGGTATGACCCGTTCGGCAACTCGGCAATTCCTCAATGCCATAGCATTTAACGGAGCTTTTTGATGTTCATTGTAAAGGCGGGATACAGCAGCGAGATAGAGTTGCGATCGGGTATAGATGCGGCGAGAGCGTTCTTTGCCGATGTTTCAAATTTTGTGCGGCATATGCCCGGCATCGCGCAAATACACAAGGACGCCGGCGGCATCGCTCATTGGCGGATCGAGGCGGATATACCGCTTGTCGGCCGCATGCTGCAGCAATTTGCCGTGGAACTTGCCGAGGACACGCCCGAACGGATCGAATGGGCGCCGGCTCACGGTGAAAAGCAGAATTTTCTGCGTTATTCAGCTGATTTCGTTGAGAAAGCAAAGGGTGTTACCCAAGTATATTTCTCGCAAATGGTTGAATTGAGACGCAATTCCGCCCGCGAGCTCCATCTTCTCGCCGGCTTGGCTGGAGAGTCGCTTATCGGCAGCGAAATGACAAAGAAGATCCGTGAAATGATCAGGATATTTATAGAGAAGGCAAAGGAGCATCTCGAAAGCGTACCGCCGGCGGCCGCGCAAGAGCCGTAACGTATTGATCTGCCTTGATTTTTTGCGATAAAGGCTCGAAAATCAGTGTAAGTTTCTGCCTGCTCCGAACGTTGGACGAAAAATGCAACTAACGGAGGGCAGTGTGCGTGTACTCAGTCACGATCTTTGCTCGGCAGCATATCATCAGCCCGTTTATTTTGCTATGAAAAAATCAACCCGCATCAGCACCTTGATCAGTCTTATTTTGTTGGCGTCCCTTCTTTCACCGACAGCGGTCCTCGCCTTCGGTGACGGAAAGAAACATTTCAAGAAAGGCGTTAAATATGAGGTTGCCGAAGAGTGGGATAAGGCCGCTGAAGAGTTCACGCTGGCTGTTGCCGATAACCCAAAGAACCCTGAGTACAGGCTGCATTTGCAGCGCGCTCTCTTTAACGCATCGCAGCAGTACATAAAAAAGGGAACACTGGCCGCGAAGGAGAAGGACTACGAAGCCGGCTATATTGCATTTCGTAAAGCTTATGCGTTCGATCCGACCAACGAATTGGCGAAGTCGGAAATGGAGCGGATGATCCGGCTGCAAAAGGCTGCTAACCCTGTTCCGGCCGATAAAGAAAAGAAGGTTGTCGATGACGGATCGAGATTCGTTCCTACGGCGTTCGGAACCGTTAAATTGCCGGCGGGAGCTCAGGTTCCCCAAAAACTAGAAAAGGTCCGCGATCTCGTTTTTCCGAATGGCGTTGACCTTCAGTTCATAATCAAAGACCTTGCACGCGATCTCGACCTGAATGTTCTCTTTGACATCGAATCCTTCAGAACGGCGGGCCGCAAGACCGCGATCGACCTGAAGAATGTAACGGCAGCACGAGCTCTCGATTACATTTTTTTGCAAGAAGGCCTCTTTTTCCAGAAGGTCGGCCCGCACACTATACTTGTTGCGGCGCAGGCCCAGCGTACAAAGTTCCAACAACTTGTGCTGCGCACCTTCTATCTTGCGAATGCAAGCCCAAAAGACGTGCAGAAGGTCGTGCAAACCGCCATTCCGGCACAACCCGGAAGAAGCCAGACGATCGTTCTTACCGATGATGCCACAAACAGCGTAACGGTCCGTGATACCGCTGAGAATATCCGATTGATCGGCCAATTGATCCGCTCACTCGATAAGGATCGGGCAGAGGTCGTGATGGACGTAGGCATTTACGAGGTCAATAAGAGTGATCTGATGCAGTTCGGCAATCAGATAGGAACCGGCGGAGATCAGGGAAGCCTTTTGAACCTCGGCGGTGCAGGTTTTGGCATTCTGCGGAGCGGAGACAGCGGTTTGATCACCGGCGGGATGTTCCCGGGGTTGAACGCCGCCGGGATCGCATTCGGCCTTCCGATAAGCAATTTTACGGCCTTGCAATCAAAGTCGAACACTAAACTGATCGCATCTACGCAGATCCATGCATTCAACAACGAGGATTCTTCCGCGCGGATCGGACAGCGCGTGCCGGTGCAGAGTGCTCAGTTCGTAACAGGTGCTACGAATGCCGGAACAGGAGCCGGCGTTGTGTCGAACGTGATCAATTATGAGCAGGTCGGCCTTACTCTGAAATTTAAGCCGCTGGTATTTCCAAACCAGGATGTCCAGGTCGCCATGGAGATCGAATCGAAGGATGTTGCAGGTGCGAGAACCTTGACGCCGACATTCACGGAACGTACGATCAAGGGCACTGCACGAGTGCAGAACAATAAGACGCTGCTTCTTGCCAGCGTTGCACAAGGCGTCGAGTCGAAAGGGCGTACGGGACTGCCGCTCCTCGGACTGATACCGATCTTAGGGCGGCTGTTCACTGCTCCGACCAGGGATAATCGACAGGTCGATATCGTTATTGCCATAACGCCGCGCGTCATACGTGCTCCCGCAATTTTGCCTGAGGACGAGGCTGAACGTGAGACAGGGAGCCTTGCAGTGCCGACGACGAATAATCTTGAAGCGATGGTTCTCGAAGATGCGCAGGAAGATCTGCTCGCAGCGGCCCGCCGCATCCCGACAAATACTCAAGTGCAGCTACCCGATCAGCAGGAGCAAGCTCCTGAGTACGTAAAGGGTGATACGACCGCTGCTGTATCGCAGCCGTCGAATGCTCAGAGTGTCGCCGCCGTGCCGACACTCAAGCCGATCGACGCTTCTGTTAAGACCCTTAAGCTGACAGAGACCGCCGATATGGGGGCGACGACGGCAGCCGCCGCTGCGCGAGCAGCGGTTACGTTGGGCACAATGCCTTCGTCGATGAAGGCAGGCGAGACGGCCCGAATCGCGATCCTGGCTGACGGTTCCGCACAGTTCGGGTCGGCGGTCGTCGGTCTGAAATTTGACCCGGCAAAGGTCGCGGTACGAAATGTCGTGCTTGGCAGTATTTTTGGTGATAAGGCCGATACGCCGGTCACTCCTTTCTTGAATCAAGGCGGTCGGACGTACATATCGCTCATTTCACCGAACGGGACGGTCAGTGCTAACGGTGTTCTTGCGTTTATTGAGGTCGAAGCACTTGCCGATGGCGAACCGGCAGTTTCGTTCGATCGCAGTATGCTCAATATGCTTGGCGAGGACGGCTCGCCTATCGCGGTGAAGGTGATCGAATAGCAGATGTTTCGCTTCACAAAGGTACAGGACGGCTATACGCTGCTCGAATTGATGGCGACGCTGACCGTCCTTGCTGTGCTCGTTATGGGGTCGATACCGATCGCACAGAATGCCGTAAAGCGGCAGCGTGAGAGCCGCTTGCGCGAGGTTCTGCGTGATGTACGCAATGCGGTCGACGAGTTCAAACGCGACAGCGTCGGGGCGTGTCCGCAAGGTGCGGTAACAAGCGGAAATCCTGCAATGCCGGGCGGCAATATACCTTCTGATCCGCGTTCGCGCGTGGTAATAGATGACTGCAAGATATTCGAAACGGATAATCTCGACCGGTATCCGCCGTCGCTCGACACGCTCGTGAACGGTGTCAAAGTAAAGGCCCGCAGCATCACGATGCGCGGCGGCAGCGGCATTACGGACGGTTCGCCGCAGGCGACCGAGTTGAACAGCAATAAGGAGATGGTCAAGAAGTATCTGCGCGAGATGCCGATCGACCCGATGACCGGGAAATCCGATTGGAAGATCCGATCATCGTATCAAGGCAAGGATGCGGACAGCTGGGATGAGATCAATCTCTTTGATATTCGGTCAAGTTCGGATGAGGAAGGTCTGAACGGGGAGAAGTACAGTACGTGGTAAAGCGCAGAAACTGTCGGGGATTTTCGCTGCTTGAGCTGATGATCGCGATGTTCATCCTGATCATTCTGCTCTCAGTAGCGGTGCCGACATATCAGCGAAGCATCCAACACGCAAAAGAAACGGTGCTGAAGGAGAATCTTTGGCAAATGCGGCGTGCCATAGATCAATACACGGCCGACAAAGGCAAACTGCCGCAGTCGATCGACGATCTGGTCAAGGCGAATTATCTTCGTGAAAAGCCCATCGATCCGATACTTGAAAAGGATGAATGGGAAGAAGTGCAGGGAGAGGACACGGCCGACCCGGACGGAAGAACAGGCCTGAAAGATGTTCACAGCCTTGCCGACGGCGTTGATTCCGAGGGTCTCGAATACAAGAAGTACTGACGACAAAATGTTCTCAAGTCTTACACAACCACGATTTCCGAATGCCGCCATAGGGCTTTCGAGAGACAGCGTTACAGCGCTTTCGCTGCAAAAGGAAGGACGCACGGGATTTTCGATAAAACAGGCATCAACCGTGGCGATACCTCCGGGAGCGTGTATCCCGAGTTTTTTCGACGATAATCTTGCGGATCCGGCGGAATTTGCGAATTGTTTACAAGATGCGGTAACGAATGCCGGATTGCTGTCACAAAGGCGATGGTCGGTCGCATTACCGGCAAGCGCTGCGCGAAGTGCTATCATAACTCTTGAATCGCGCCCTTCGGCACGCGGCGAGACCGAAGAGATACTTGATTGGAAAGCCGGGCAGACATTCGGTGTTCCTGCCGAGGAGATGCGGATCTCACTTCAAAATATCCGCCCGGATCGGGAAGGGAGGCCGCGCTATTTTGCAACAGCTATCAAACTTGCTGTTATTGACGAATACGAGACGGCGTTCGAGAGTTTCGGGTGGCGCGTGGGTCTTATTTTGCCGCGAGCAGTGAGTGAGGCGAACTGGCTTCTCGGACGTTCGACCGGCGATTCGATACTTATCAGCGGTCAGAATGACGGGTTCACGGCCCTTGTGATTCGCGGCGATGAACCTGCGGTCATACGCACGGTAACCTGCACGGAAAGCGGTCTCGACGACGAGGTCTATCGGCTTTTAATGTTCTACAAAGACCGTTACGGGAGCTCGTCGAATTCGCTCGATCGTTTGCTCGTTGTCGGCAAGGGCCTTGCATCGCACAAGATCGGTGCCGTCGCTTCGGATGCTCTGGGGTTTGACGCTCCGATGGCGGGTGCCGCTGATATCGGGTTATTTCTTCCTTCGGCAGAGTTCGACCTCAGTGACATTGCGGCTCCCGCCGGGCTTGCCCTCCTCGCCTGATTCGGGCCTTTGCAGTTTGAAACAAAACCCTGCACAATACCGTAGTAACGCACGGATATGACCGCACGGGCAATTTCTATCGAAGTGGTGGCCGCAACGGCTGATGCCGATCTGATCGTAGGGTCAATGGCAGGTCGGGGCGACTGCTTTGAGGAGTTGGTCCGCCGCTATCAACGCCCGATCACGGGGTATATTTTCAGAATGGTCGGCAATTATGAAGCCTCGCTTGATGTGGCTCAAGAGGTCTTTATAAAGGTCTATAATTCGCTCGATAAGTACAGTGATTCTTTCAAGTTCTCTACATGGCTTTATCGAATAGCTCATAATGCAGCTATCGATCACATAAGGCGTAACTCCTTGGTAACACAGAGCCTTGACGTTGAGAATTCGGACGGCACATACCAACTTCAGATCGAATCGTCGCAGCCGACGCCGGAGCAGGACCATGAACGCAACGAATGGCGTTCAGAGATCGAGGCTGTTGTAGAAGAACTGCCGCCTGCTTATCGCGATCTGATAGTTCTTCGCCATTCGCGCGACCTCAGCTATGACGAGATCGCTGAAGTTACCTCGCTGCCGCTCGGAACGGTAAAGAACAGGCTTTTCCGTGCACGAGAGATGATGCGCGGTCTGCTGATCGAAAGGGGCTTCACAGGCATTTAGATGATCGACGCCAAAGAAAAGGAATTGGCCGCGTGTCCGCGTTTTGAGATCGCCGCGTACGTTGACGGTGAACTCGATGCGGAGTGTGAGGCCTTTTTGGAAGAGCATATCGCCGGTTGTCGGTCGTGCGCAGCCGAGCTGAATATTCAAAAGTCCCTTCTGCGTGCCATCGGCCTCGAATTGGCATCTTCTGATCCTGAGCTTCCGGCGGATTTTGCAAAGCAGATCATCATAAAGGCCGAAAGCAGCGTTGAAGGGCTGCGCCATCCCGGGGAAAGGTTCAATACCATATTTATCGTTGCCGCCTTTGGTTTGTTTATCCTCTTTGCGGCCGGCGCCGAGATGGGAGGCGTCGTTCCGCTCCTTGAAAAGGCGATGACCGTTGCGGGCGTTGCGGGCCATTTCTTTGTTTCATTCTTTATCGGCGTCTCCGTGGTACTTCGCAATGCGGCGTATCCCTTGCGTTCTGATGCAGCGGTGCTGATCGTGCCGGTGCTGATGTCGCTCCTTTCAGTGGCCCTCGTTTCCCGAGTAGTCGGCCGCTATCGCCGGCTTGATCGCTGATGCCGCCGCGGCACCCGATCTTCATTGTGTCTTTTTTTTCGCAAAGATCAGTTATCAGGTGCCTTTGGGCGGCCATGGCGGTCGTAACCTTGGCAGGTGCTGTCCTTGCATTTTCAGAACCTGAGATCACGACTACGGACGATGATACGACCGTCATCATCCGATCTGCCCCGGAACAAGAGGTTTATGTCTTTGGCAGATCGGTGATCGTAAAGCAAAGTGCCAAGGGCGTTCTCGCTATCGGCGGCGACGTTACGGTCGAAGGGCGTGTCGAAGGCGATGTGGCAACAGTCGGCGGCAATGTCATCCAAGAGGAAACTGCCTATATCGGCGGCGATGTGATCGTATTCGGCGGCAGTTACAAACCGAAAGCTGACGTCCCGCTGCGCGAGCCGGGCAAGGAGACCGTGATGTTTGCAGCCCTCGAGAACGAGATAAAGGATATGACTCGCGATCCGATCCGCATCTTTGCTCCGGCCTTCACATGGAGTTTCTTGATACAGCGGGTCGTCGTGGCCCTATTGTGGTTCATCGTAACCATGATCGTATCGACGATGACGCCGGGCGCCGTCAGTCGAGCGGTCGTTAATATCAGCCTTTCACCGACAAGGGTCTCTGCTGTCGGTGCGGGCGCGCTGCTTGCCGGCAGTGTCATAACGGTCGCATCGGCCGCGTGGCTGCCTTCGCTGCTTAGTGCGACCGTCGTTATCATGGTCTTCCTGTTATTTTTGATGGGCTACCTTTTTGGGCGCGTGTCTCTTCAGGTAAGCACCGGTAAGTGGCTGCAAAGGAAGTACTTTCCGAAGAATAACCGATCGGAGACGCTCGCGATACTCACCGGCGTGGCTGCCTGGACGCTGCTTCTTTCATTGCCGTATTTGTGGATGCTCGCTCTGTTCGCCATATTCTCCGTCGGCATCGGATCGATCCTAACGGCAAGGACTCGGCCCAGGCCGGACGCTGCCTAAGTCCTGTGTCTGCAAAACCTTACATTTCTTTACAATTCGGCTCGAACCATATAGTCAAAAACATCGTCATAATACTTACGCCCGCAACTTTGTGTTGTGTTTCTGCGTAACAACAGAACGTTAGGACGGATCGCTTAAATGAAAATACATTTTTTTCTTTCACTGATCACAACTCTACTTTTGGGTTCGCTTTTTTCGGCATTTGCGCAGACCGACACCGCAAAACCAAAGATGATCAGCGGGGACGTTGTTTCAGTTTCGGCTGATTCGATCGTTATTAAAACCGCGACGGGAACCATCAATGCGAAGGTCTCTGCCAAAACAGAGTTCAAAAGAGCCGCCGTTGATGATCCGAAGAAGATGACGCCTTCAGTATTGTCTGATATAGCGGCAGGCGACAAGGTGATCGTCAGCGGGTTTCCGGAAACAGACGGCAAGACCGTTCCTGCGATCCGTATCTATTTGATGTCAAAAGCGGCGATCGATCAGCAGCGTGCTAAAGAGGCCGAAGAATGGCGGACGCGCGGCATAACTGGGACGATCACGAGCGTCGATCCGGTAACAAGCCAGATAACTGTCGAAACTGCCGGGCTTGCAGGGATCATGAAGATCGTTGTAACTCCGAAGTCCGATGCTGTATTTCGCAGATATTCAACAACCTCTGTAAAATTCGCAGACTCTAAACCCAGCTCATTTGGTGAGATCGCGATCGGCGACAAGCTTCGAGCGAAAGGCGACAAGAGTGCGGACGGCACGAGTTTTTCGGCCGATGAGATCATTACCGGAGCGTTTCAGACGGTTGCAGGAACCATCAAATCGGTCGATCCGACAAAAAATGAGATCGTCATCACCGAACTGTCGGGAAAAAAAGACGTAACGATCTCATTTTCGGACGCTTCGATGATGAAACGATTTCCGCCTGAGTTCGCGGAGAGAATGGCCGGTATGCAGCGTCCCGGCGGAGGAAATTGGAATTCGCAAGGCGGTCCGCCGCGTGGGCAGCAGCAAGGCGGACAAGAACGTCCTTCGGGACAAGGGCAGCCGGGCGGCGGCATGCGGCCCGAAGGGGCGGCAAACGGCTCGCAACGAGGCCTCGACGAAATGATCGATCGTTTTCCGAATGTTACGGTCGGTGATCTGAACGTTGGCGAGATGATCGCAGTTTCGAGCACAAAGACACAGCCTAATGAAACCGTGAAGGCGATCAAGCTTGTGGCCGGAGTTGAACCGTTCGTTAAAATGGCACAGGCCCGCGCGGCGATGTCAGGTTCCCGTTCGGCATCACAGCAGCCAGGACTCAATATACCCGGCTTGGATGATTTCGGCGGACAATAAGAATTTTTTTAGAACGGGCCGGCATTTTGCAGCTATTTAATAGCCGGCCTTTGTTTATGAGGAACGTGACCATGAATTCGATCTATACATTTATTTTTACTGCATTACTTGTGCTGGCGTTAAGCTCAGCAGTATTTGCTCAAGCGACGGGGAGCGTCAGCGGCCAGGTGATGGATACGCTTAACGCTGTAATTCCCGGTGCGACCGTTACCGTTGTTGACAGTACGGGCAAACAGAAACAATCGATCACGAATGATCGGGGCGAGTTTACGGTCAGCGGCCTTGCACCCGGAACTTATACCGTCAAGGCGATCGCTCCGAAGTTCGGCCTATACGAGAACTCAGACGTCGAGGTCACGGCAGGACAAAAGACCGAGCTGATAATTCCTCTTACGGTCGCGGCGATCGATGAGTCGGTGGATGTTTCGGGCAGCAACACGGTGTCCGATGATGCCAACAGCAACGCAAATGCCACGGTACTGAAGGGCCAGGATCTGGATGCACTTCCAGATGACCCCGATGAACTCGCTGCCGCATTGCAGGCACTGGCCGGTACGGCGGCCGGGCCTGACGGCGGACAGATCAGTATTGACGGTTTTAGTAACGGCACGATGCCGCCAAAAGAAGCGATCCGCGAGATCAGGATCAATCAGAATCCGTTCTCAGCGGAATACGACCGGATCGGCTTTGGCCGTATCGAGATATTGACCAGGCCCGGTTATGACAAGTTCCGCGGATCGGCGAATTTCAACTTTAATGATGAAAGTCTGAATTCGCGAAATCCATTCGCACTGAATAGGGCTCCGAGTCAAATGCGTAACTACGGCGGCTTCTTCAGCGGGCCGATCAAGGCCAAGAGATCATCATTCTTCGTGGACGTAAGCGAGAATGAACGCGATGAGAACTCCGTCGTATCGGCGATCGTGCTCGACAGTGCCGCTAATATCGTCTCATTCAATAAGGATGTTACGGTGCCGACACGGCGTTTCAGTATCAGTCCCAGGATCGATTTTGCAATAAATGACAGTAACAGTGTTACGGTCCGATACAACTTCAATCGTTCCAGCTCAAAGAATCAAGGGATCGGAGGCTTTACACTTCCCAGCCGCGCATCGCGTTCGAGCGGAATTTCGCATGGGTTGCAGTTCACTGAATCGGCCATCATTAATCCGAGAACGGTAAATGAAACACGATTTTCTTTTGATTACAACAAGAGCGATCAGTTCGGTGATGACACAATGCCGACGGTAAGCGTTGCCAACGCCTTTGTCGGCGGCGGAGCTCAGGTCGGCAACAGTTTTACAAAGACAAAGCGTTGGGAATTGAACAATGCGACAACGACCTCGTTCGGAAAGGACGGACAGCACGCTGTCAAATTCGGCATTCGGCTTCGAGGGGTTTCGATCGACAGCCGTTCGGAGTCGAATTATACGGGAACATTCGTATTCTCAGGCTTCCTTGATGATAACGGAACACCGGCCGACCCGACCGATGATTTTTTTGTAAGCTCGATCAATCAGTATCGGCAGAAGGTTTTGGGTAATCCCGATCCGCGGTACAATCCTAACCAGTTCACACTGACCACCGGAAATCCGTTGGCGTCGGTCAGCCAGTTCGATTACAGTCCGTACATCACAGATGACTGGAAAGCGCGCCCGGATCTTACCCTTAGCTTCGGACTAAGGTACGAGAATCAAAGCAATATCTCGGATAACCTCAATTTTGCACCCCGCTTCGGTTTTGCGTGGGCACCGGGAGCAGGTGGTGCCAAGGCTCCAAAAACGGTATTCCGCGGCGGTTTCGGTGTCTTCTATACGCGATTTTCTGAGGGCAACACCCTTCGAGCGATCCGCCAAGACGGAGTTTCGCAGCTTCAATACATCGTTACATCGAATCCGGCAATACTCGGCCAGGCGATCTTTCACCCGGACGGAACAGTAACGAATGTGCCGACCTCTGCACAGCTTGGAGCCGTAACACCGCTTGCGAGCACGCCGTTCCGCATCGAGGGCGATATAAGAACGCCTTATTCGCTGCAATCCGCGTTAAGTGTTGAGCGGCAGATAAACGCGAAGACCGTTCTGAGTGCGACATTTACACAAACGAACACGTATCGCGGCTTGCTAACGCGTAATACTAACGCACCTGTCTGCCCTGATCTTTCAGTTTGTCCTACGGGATTGACGACCGCGCAGATACAGGCACTGAGACCTGACCCGACGCTAGGCAACATATACGAGATGGAGTCGAGTGCAAAAACGAATGCACAATTCGTTAATATTAACCTTCGCTCAACCATCCGCTCAAAATATACGATCAGCGGCGGTTATACACTCTCGTGGGCGAAGGGCTACGTGGACAGCATGAGCAGCCCGCGATTCTCGGCCGGTACGGTCGGATATCCGATGTACAGCTATGATATGTCGAGCGAGTACGGGCCATCGGCGTTCAATTCAAGACACTCGCTGTTCCTGGTCGGTTCGGCACAGCTTCCGTGGGGAATAAGGGCAAACACAATGGTCATTGCATCGACGGGGCGTCCTTTCAATATTACCTCGGGTGTTGACTCGAATTACGACTCGCTGTTCTTTGATCGGCCGACATATTCGGCATTGCACGATCGATGTCAGCAGCTTGGCCTGACCGCGTCATGGTGTGATATTTCGGACATTTCGTCACCTGATACCACGATCATCCCGCGTAACTACGGTCGCGGGCCGGGCTCATTCACGATGAACCTCAACCTTTCGAAGACGTTCGGATTCGGCGGCAGCAGTGATGGCGGTGCCGGGTCCGGTGGCGGTATGGGAGGCGGAATGGGCGGACCCGGCGGCAGAATGGGCGGCGGCCGCGGCGGAATGTTCGGCGGAGGCGATACGCGCAGCCGATATAACCTGACCATAGGTGTCAACATTCAGAATCTTCTGAATACTGTCAACCTCGGCACGCCCGTCGGGGCGCTTACGTCACCTTCATTCGGCCGGTCACGTTCGACAGGCGGCGGCTTCGGCTTTTTCGGCGGAGGCGGAGGTTCTGCGAACCGACGCATAGATCTGTCGGTGAGGTTCAACTGGTAGGCTGAAACTGCCTGAATACAGGTGTGCAACAAACTGAGAGGCGATGAACGAACGGTTGATCGCCTCTCATTCGTGTTAGAAAATCAGATATGAAAGTATTGATCGCCATCGCGATTATCCTCGCCGGAATATTGTCTGTTACTGCTCAAACTGCGGCTTCGCAGCCTGCTGACAACACATTGGCTCGCGAGCTTGCGAAGGCGGCCCTCGAAGCTCATGGCGGGCGTAAACTAAGCGATCTGAAGTCGATGACCATCGCCGGCAGCGTCGATGTGAATGTATTCAATCAGGTCCTTCCCGGGACGTTCGCAATGGTCTTTGAAGGTGAGAAATACCGCATTGACCTCAACAATGCGGCACAGCCGCTCAAACAGGTCTTTGACGGAACTCAAACCTTTACACAGATACCGAACTCGTTCAAGCTGCCGCCGCTTGATCGTGTAGGATTTTATGTGCTCCGTAAGGTCGGCGATCCCTCATATCCGATCAGTATGCTCCCGGCGTCAGCGAAAGGAAAGTCGGGTTTTCGCATCACTGCGCCAGACGGCCATTTCACTGATTTTTATATTGATGAGAAAACGAAGCAGATTAAGGGTTTTGACTCGGCCTTTGAGTTCTTTGGCCAAAAGGGAACGACCTCGGTCGTGATCGACAAATTCAGGACGGCGGATGGTGTAATAATCCCTGAGAGGTTTTCTCAACGCTTCGATCTTGGGCAGATCACGGCGTATTGCGATTTCAAGGCAAAGGATATTCGTGTGAATACCGAGATCGCTCCCGATGTATTCGAGATCCCGAAGTAACTATTCGGCGAAACGGCTGTTCTTCCACCAATCGATGGTCTTTCGCAGCCCGTCCTCAAGGCCTACAATCTCGCGATACCCGAGGTGTTCGACGGCGAGTGAGTTGTCCGCCTGCGAATGCTTCACATCGCCGCGGCGTGCAGGCTCATAGACAGCCTCTACATCAGGCCGATCCGTTATTTGCTTGAGGACGTCCAGAAGCTGATTCAATGAGATCCGTACGCCGTTCGCAACATTCATTGTTAATCCGATACCCGATGTTGCGGTCGCTGCTCGAATATTAGCATCCACGACGTTCGCAACGTAGGTGAAATCACGCGACTGCTCACCATCACCGTAAATGGTTGGTGTGCCGCCCTTAAGCAGGTCATCAATAAAGCGTGAGATAACACCCGAATAGGCGGATGACGGGTCTTGACGCGGCCCAAACACGTTAAAATACCGCAGAGCGATCGTTTCGAATCCGTAGGAATTGTAGAAAGCCCGGCAATAAAGCTCGCCGGTGAGTTTTGCCGCAGCGTATGGTGATAGAGGATCGGCGCGCATCGACTCCGCCTTCGGAAGGGTCGGCTGGTCGCCGTACGCAGAGCTTGACGCAGCGTAAATGAAACGCTTCACACCCGAGTCCTTTGCGTGCCGGAGCAGATTGAACGTGCCGTCAACGCACGCTCGATGCGTCTCCAACGGATCGTTGACCGAACGCGGAACGCTTGGCAGGGCCGCTTCGTGAAACACTATCTCCGTGCCCTCCAGTGCTTGTTTAACAGCATCATCATCAGTAATATCGCCCTCGATAAGATCGAAGTCGCCTGCAATGGCTTCGATATTCTCGATATAACCGGTCGAAAAATTATCGAGAATGACAACGCGGGCCCCCTGAGCGATAAGCTCATCCGCAAGATTTGAACCGATAAAACCGGCGCCGCCTGTCACCAGTACTTTTGAAGTGATTGCCATAGTAGAGATCGCCGCCGTATGAACGGCGTCAAATGATGCGATTACCTGCCAACGCCGACGTATTCAAAGCCTGCCTCGCGCATCTCAGCCGGCTCATAGACATTTCTTAGATCAACTACCTTCGGCTCGTTCAGAAGAGACTTGACGCGTTCAAGATCGAGGGCACGGAACTGATTCCATTCGGTCATAATGACCATAATGTCTGCGCCGTTAATTGCGTCATATTCATCAGTTGCGTATTCGATCGCCGGAAGGTATTCCCTAGATTCCTTCATAGCTACGGGGTCAAAAGCCTTGACCGTCGCTCCTCTCTTTATCAGCCCCGCAATGATATCGATCGCCGGCGATTCTCTCATATCATCGGTCTCAGGCTTGAATGAAAGGCCGAGCACGCCTATGCGTTTGCCGGTCAGATCGCCAACGAGCTTTTCGATCTTCGGGATCATCGCGTCGCGCTGACGGTCGTTCGCTTCGATGACCGCATCAACGATGCGTGTCTCAACACCGTACTTATCGGCTACGGTCGTTAACGCTCTTGTGTCCTTGGGGAAGCACGAACCGCCATAGCCCGGCCCGGGATGCAGGAACTTGCGTCCGATCCGATTATCCATTCCCATTCCGCGTGCTACGTCATGGACGTCACAGCCGATCGCATCGCACAAGTTCGCTATCTCGTTGATGAATGTGATCTTAGTGGCGAGAAACGCATTTGCAGCGTATTTGATAAGCTCGGCCGCTTCGAGCGAGGTGATCACGATCGGCGTTTCGATCAGGTAGAGCGGGCGATAAAGGTCTTTCATGATCTCGATCGCTCGCCCTTCATTACTGCCGATAACGACGCGGTCCGGGCGCATAAAGTCGTCGATAGCAGCCCCTTCGCGCAGAAATTCCGGATTTGAAGCAACACCGAAGTCTGTGTCGGTAGTGAGATGCTCCTTTACGAAGTCACGCAGCCACTTGCCGGTCCCTACGGGCACGGTCGATTTTGTAACGAGAACCTTGTAGCCGTTCATCGCCTCGGCAACATCTTTTGCCGCCTGCTGATAAAAGCTCATGTCCGGCGAACCGTCCGGCAACGGCGGGGTGCCGACCGCGAGAAAGACAACTCGAGCAGATTCAACAGCTGCCTTAATATCCGTGGTGAAGTGAAGCCGACCGTCCGCGACATTCTTTTCGACCAACTGGTCGAGTCCCGGCTCATAGATCGGAATGATGCCCTGCTTGAGCTTTTCGATCTTGTCCGCAACAACATCAACACAAGTAACGTCAACGCCGAACTCAGCAAAACACGCGCCTGAGACCAACCCTACATATCCGGTGCCAATAACCGCAATTCGCATAAACAAACAGTATAAACTATTAAACTGAGACTCAAAAAAGTGAAGCAAAAAAGTGCGGGCCACGCAAAACATGACCCGCAAGTAGAAACAACTGACTTAGAGGTTAGCGAGACGGGCTGACAACGATCGTGCCGCCGCCGATTGTGGTGTCGTGATCCTGCAAGCCGAAGAAGATGGCCGCTCCTGCGGCTCCTGCCGCAAGCAGGATAAGCCACGGGAATCCGGCAACGCTAACTTCGGGGCCTGAACCCGGACGAAGACACGGTTTGCAGCCTGTCTGTTCAAGATCTCCTGCTGTCGCCGTGGAACCTGCCGCAACCTGCTTGTCGCTCGTGCCTTCGCGGAGTGTTACCATCCCGGTCGTGGTGTCAACGTGGGTGTGCGAGCACTCAGCTTCAACCACAAACGAATCTGCTTGGCTTACGTCCGCTATCGCAGTTCCGTGTTTTGTCGTGAAGGTTGTGGAGACACCGGCCGCGTTCGATACGCGAACCTTGCCGTCATTAAGAATACCGACAATGCTGCTGTCGGAGAAGTTGAGCGTCAAGCTGGAGTTCTCCAGAACTTCGACCCTTCCGGTCTTGCCAAGGTTGACGACAGCCGACGATCCGGCACCGGTTACGATCGAACTTCCGGTCAGAATCTGAGAATTTGAAACAGCGGGCTGGCCGTTGACGGTTACCTGTCCGGTGACAGTTATGTCTGCCGCAGAGACGCTAGGCAGTGCGAAGACCGCCGTAGAATAAACACACCATACCGCGATTCCCGTAACCAAAGTGGTGATTTTGCGAAAGCTATTTTTTCTGAGCATGTGAGTAAATATCCTCCTGTACTATTCAACTAAAGAATAGATAATTACCGTTGCCGGCAGTTGTTTTCGCCGCCGGCCGGTACAGAATCTACAGATCTAGCGGTTCGGGCTGACAACCGTTGTGCCACCGCCGAATTTATATTCCGAATCTCGTGTTGCTGCCAAGACCGCAACTGCTGCTGCTCCGCCAAAGACGATAGCGAACCAGTACCAAGCTGCGCCTCTCTTCTTACTCTTGTTGTCGTCGTCATCCTTGCCTGCAGCATTGATGCTGTCGCCGGCAGCGACAGAGTAAGTCTTTCCAGCGGCATTAACGTTCACATTGTTTGCCGCTCCCAGAACTGTGATGTTGCCCTCTGCAAGATCCACATTGATAACATCAGCGTCAAAGTTTACAACCACAGAACTGCCGCCTGCGACCATGATCTGACCTGCGTGTCCGAGATTCAACGTCGCGGAAGTTCCGGCGGGCGTTGTTACCGTGCTTGACGAAAAGATCGTTCGGCCGCTACGGGCGGCTTCACCATTAACGAGAACGGCATCGGAGCCGGTCACATTGAGTTCTCCGGCAACCTTGGCATCCGTTGCCAGTGTTACCATCGAAAATGTTGCGAGCAGTGCAACCATTGAGCACATCGTAAGTGCCTTTTGAATCCACAGTTTGCTATTCATAGTTCTCCTCTTTCAATTGTTTCAAGATCTATAATTTCAAAAACATCAAACCTTTCAATCTTATACGCGAACCGAAGTCTGTTGTCAATGAAAACAGACTGTTAAAAAACCGGTTCAAAGCCTAAATCACTTGAAAGGCACGATCAGGGCGTAGCTTTAACGCCTATTTATATCACAGTTTTTCTGCATTTCAAATCAAAATTCAAAAAAAGATGCGAAAAAATCAAAAGAGGCCGGTCATTTAACCGCCAAATGGGTGATATGATTGCCCGTACCGTGAAATTTTGCTTTAATTTCACCTGTTCTACAATTGATACGCAGGAGATATTTAATGAGGATCGCATCATTCGTTTTGATCGCAGCGGCCATCTTTACCGCCGCATGTTCCGGGAATGCGGTAAATTCCGCTAACAGCAGTGGCGGAAATCCGTCCGCCCCATCGGGTTCGAAGAAATTGAAGATCGGTTTTGCAATGGCTACGGTCAAGGAGGAACGCTGGCAGCGCGACCGCGACGCTTTTGATGCCGCATGTAAGCGGCAGAATGTTGAATGCATAATAACCGTTGCCGATAACAGCCCCGACAGACAAGCGAATGACGTCGATAATTTGTTGACACAGAATGTTGACGCACTTGTTATTGCACCACAGGATGCAGTTCAGGCCGCGTCAATGGTCGAAAAGGCGAAAGCTCAGGGCGTTCCCGTTATAAGTTACGATCGGCTTATTAACTCGGATAAGATAGACCTTTATATCTCTCATCAGGTGCCTGTCATTGGCCGAAAGATCGCAGAATATGCGTTGCAAAAAGTGCCCAAGGGTAATTATGTAATGGTGTATGGCGCATCAACCGACAATAATGCTCACATAATGAAGAAAGAGGAACTCGCGGTCTTGCAGCCTGCCATCGACCGCGGCGATATCAAGATCGTAGCTGAGCAGTTCATCCCCGATTGGAAAAAGGAGCTTGCGTTGAATTTTGCCGAGAACGCGCTTACGCAGAACAACGACAATATTCAGGCGTTCGTCGTGTCGAATGACGGCATGGCCGGCGGTGTGATTAGTGCCCTTGGTAAGAAGAATATCACGGGCGTCGTAGTGACCGGCCAGGATGCTCAGATCGACGCTTTGCAATCCATCGCGGAAGGGAAGCAGACGATGACGGTCTATAAGCCGATAATCCCGCTTGCTAATGCCGCCGTGGACGCTGCGATAAAACTCGCGAACAAGCAGCCGCTTGATACAAAGCCTTTTATGAACGATGCGATAAATAAAGAGGTTCCTTCGATCCTTCTGGAGGTTATAACCGTTGATAAGAATAATCTTATGGACACGGTAATAAAGGACGGATACGCCAAGTACGATGATGTTTACCAGAACGTTCCGGAGGCTGACAGGCCGAAGCGGCCATAGGTCAATAAGATGCAGGAAGCCGTTTTAGCCCTCGATCTCGGCGGGACGAATACACGGGTCGCCAAGATCGACCGCGCGGGGAACATCATTAAAAGGCAAGAAGCATCGACCCCGTCAGGCGGAAGTGCCGACGATGTGCTTGGACTGATCGCAAAGCTGGCTTCTGATTGCGGCACGGACGGTGTTTTGGCGATGGGTGCAGCAGTTCCGGCGACGTTCCGCAGGGATGGCTCGGTCGGTAAGTTACCGAATCTGCCGATGCTTGACGGCATCAACATCTCGACAGACCTCTCGGGAAGGCTCGGCATTCCGGTCAAAGTGTTCAACGACGCGACCGCGGCAACGGAAGGCGAGCATTGGTTAGGGGCGTCTGCGGGAGCGTCGAATGTCATCGGCATTACGCTCGGAACCGGTGTCGGCGGCGGGCTGATCTTTAACGGTAAGGTTTTCTTCGGCCCAGACGGGACCGCAGGTGAGATCGGCCATATGTGCGTTGAGCCTGACGGAAGGCCTTGCCCGTGCGGCAGCCATGGGTGTATCGAGCAATATGCATCGGGAACGGCGATCGTTCGTTCGGCGAAAGAGCGTTGTCTCGATGTTGATTCGCCCTATGCAGTTTACGAACTCGCCGAAAACGGCAACGAGATCGCGGCCGACGTTTTTACGGAAATGGGACGATATTTAGGTATTACTCTGGGTTCGCTGGTTAACGCGCTAAATCCTGAGGTGATCACGATCGGCGGCGGCGTTGCGGCGGCATGGGATCGGTTCATTGATGCATTGCAGAGCGAAGTGCGGCTGCGGGCATTTAACGAACCTATAGAACGTGTTAATATCATTCGCGCAAAGCTCGGCGACGATGCGGGTCTGCTTGGCTCCGCAAGTATCGTCTTCGGCCGGGACGGCGCGTAACCCTTGGATAATATCTGAATAGCTATGGACACTTATCACAAGATGCTGGTTAAGGTCTATGAGGCCGCCGGCGGGCGCGAAACGAACGACGTCGATTTCGTTGAGATAACGAAACGCGAAGGATACTTTCCAAGTATCGACGACATCGTTTCACAACTGAAGTCCGAAGGATGGGTGACCGAGTCGAGACGGAACATCCTGAGGCTTACGCACTGGGGAGTTGCCGAAGCAAAGAAATGCTCGGATGCACGGCCTGATTCGGCACGGGCGATCGAGCGGGAGACAACAGGTCTTATCGCTTCTGCCCGCGACCTCGCCGTGCTTGGCGAAGAATTCAGCAGCGATCCTGTCGGTAAGCGCTTCAAGCCTATTGAATCTAAATTGGCCGAGATCGAAAAGACGGTCGTGAATATTCGCAAGCTGCTCTAGAGCGATGCTTGCATTAAATGGGCGAACTGAGCTAAACTAACTGTTTGCTGAGATGCGTGCCGCTGAACGTGTCGAGTGGGTCATGGTGCCCACTTTTTATTTTTGGAGAAGTTGACCGGCAAAGTGACAAGTAATTCGATCGAAGAAATGGTCAGGAAGATCGCGGTCAGGACGGCCGCCAAGCTCGGAGTCGAGTTCGTGCACTCTGAGATCGCGGGCACAAAGCGCGATTCTGTCGTCCGTATCTTTATAGATAAGCCGGGCGGCATTACGCTCGATGACTGCAGCGAGTTCTCGGGTGAGACGGAGGCGATCCTTGATGCCGACGACCTCATACCCGGAAAGTACGTCCTAGAGATATCGTCGCCGGGCATCGAGCGCGAGCTTTACAACCTCGACGATATGGTCAGGTTCACGGGTGCTCTTGTGAAGGTCAAGGCAAGGCTCGGCCTGAACGGTCAAAAGACTTTCGTCGGTACTCTCGACAGCGTGAACGATGAGGACGTTACGATCACTGACCGAACTTCCGGAACAGTAACGCTCCCGTACTCGGATGTAGTGAAAGCGAATTTGAAGATGGACCTCAGTGAGGAATTGAGGAAACGATAGTTTAGAAGCAGCGGGGCAGCATCGCCGCTGATACCGAATAAGGTTATGACATCATCGATTGGACAGAGTATCGACATACTTTGCAACGAGCAAGGGCTTGACCGCAATATGGTCATTGAGGCCATGAAAGAGGCGGTAAAGGCCGCTGCTCGTAAACAGTTCCGTGTGCAGGATAAGACCGACAGCATTCAGGTCGAATGGAACTCCGAGGACGGAATGATAGAGATCTCGGTCGAAAAGACCGTAGTCGCGGAGGTCGAGAACCCGTCGGCCGAACTCTCACTCGACGAGGCCCGCGAGATGGCCGGTGATGATGTCGATCTGGATGACAAGCTTTTGATCCCGCTTCCGCAGGAGGAAATGGGACGAATTGCCGCGCAGACAGCAAAACAAATACTCGTCCAAAAGGTTCGTGAAGCGATCCGAAAGAAGGTCTTTGAAGAGTATATCGACCGAAAAGGTGAGCTTATCAATGGTACTGTGAAGCGCTTCGAGCGTGGAGATATGATCATTGACCTCGGAAATAACCTTGAGGCGATAGTGCCGCGAAAGGAGCAGTCGCGGGGCGAGATGTGGAATCAGGGCGAGCGTATCCGTGTCGTGATCATTGATGTGTTGGACGAGTTTCAACGCGGACAGCAGATCAAAGGCTCGAGAGCGTCGGCGGAATTGCTGAAGCGGCTGTTCGAGATGGAAGTGCCGGAGATCTATGACGAAACGGTTGTGATCAAATCCTGCGTACGCGAACCTGGCGACAGAGCAAAGATCGCAGTTACGTCAAACGAAAAGGACGTGGATCCGGTCGGCGCGTGTGTCGGTATGAAGGGGTCGCGCGTTCAGGCGATCATAAAGGAGCTTCGCGGCGAGAAGATCGACATTATCGAATGGTCTGACGAACCGTCGGTATTTGCGGCGAATGCTCTTTCGCCGGCGAAGGTTTCGCAGGTTCGCATAACCGACATCGTCAATCGACAGATGGAAGTGATCGTCGGCGAAGATCAGCTGAGTCTTGCGATAGGAAAGAAAGGGCAGAATGTTCGGCTCGCTGCCGGACTTGTAGGCTGGGATATCAAGATCATCAGCGAAGAATTGCTTAAGGCCGAGGTTGCTAGGCAGATGGGCCGGATGATGGCCTCAGGTGAAGCGGTTCCGATCACGGCTCTCGATATGGTGACATCTTCGCAGGCTGAAGATCTGAGCGAAAAAGGCATCACTGACGTCGAGGCTCTCGCGGCGACAAGCATTGATGACCTTGTTGATTTCCTTGATGTCAGTTTTGATGAGGCTCAGTCGATCTTGGCATCGGCTACCGCCATCGTCGCTGCAAAGAATGCCGAGGAAAACAGCGACGAAAGTGGTGCCGGATCGGCAGTTGAAGATGTTTTTGATGAATCAGATACCGATGCGGTTGCGGCCGCAGAGCCTTCTGAAGAGGTTTCGGAAGCGGACAGCGGCGAAACCGGCGATGCGGATGAAACCCCCGTGCAGTAAGAGCATTCAGCCTGTGCTCAAGCATTGTGCCGGGCCTTTTGTGATGTCCGAGTAGTTCGGACACTTGACCGACAGACTTTTTATGGCAGTTCGAAAATCAGTTCGAGTTTACGACCTTGCGCACGAGTTGAAACTCGATACAAAGCGCGTGATCGAGGAGCTGCGTCGTCTTGGCGCGGATGTTAGTGTCGCATCCAACTCGGTCAATAATGAGTTTGCGGAAAAGCTTCGGCAGAAGTATGTAACAAAGGCGGAGCCTGCTCCAAAAAGAGCGATCAAGGTCATCAAGGCAAAGAAAGAAGCTGCTGAAAAGGTCGCCGAGCCGGCCGAAGATGTCGAGAAGCCCGTGGAGCCGGTCGTTGAACCGTCGGCCTCGGAAGAGGACGCGAAGCCGAGAAAAACGGTTGCAAAGGTCAAGGTCCTTGTTCCGTCAAAGACCGGGCCTGCCGAGCCTGAAGATGTGTCTGAGAAACCCGCCAAGGTTATCACCAAGACCCTAAAGAAGAAGGCCGCGGAGCAGCCTGAGGCAGAAGAAAAAGAAGAAGTTGCTGAGCCGGTCGTCGCTGCCTCGGACGAGACCGATGAGCAAGAGGCTGCACCGAAGTCATCAGATACTGCACCTTCGACAAGTAAGACCGGCATTATCCGCAAAACATTGACACTGACCGACGAGGCGAAAAAACGCGGAATAAAGGTCGGCGACAAACTCGTGTCCGACACACCGACCAAGACGGGTCGTCTTGTCGGCGACGGACGCAACGATCCGCGAAAACGCGGCGAGTTCCGCGGCACTCCCGGCGAGTCATCGGCTCCGAAGATGACCTATACGCCGCCGCCGGATAATCGCAGGCGGCCCGGACGCTCCGGCGGGCGAAAAGGAAAGGATGATAAGGGTGCAAGGTTTGCCGAACGTGATATTGAGGTACCGCAGAAGCGCACCATCGAGGAACGCGTTCTCGATCAGGTCGGAAAGGTCGATGCGGCTAATCCGCGCGTCATTCGTCTGGTCGATGGAGCTACTGTCCGCGAATTTGCGGAGGCGATGGGCATCACACCGCGTGATATCGTCCAGCTTCTGATCAAGCGTGGAGTTTTCGCCACTCTTAATCAGCCGATCGGTGAAAAGATGGCCCATGAAATGGCCGCGGAACTTGGATTTGAGGTCAGCTTTGTGCCATTCGAAGAAATGGTCATCGAACAGGAGTTCGAGGAGCTGATCGCGGCGGATGCCGATGACGTCGAATTGCCGCGCGCTCCGGTGATCACGGTAATGGGCCACGTCGATCACGGAAAGACCTCGTTGCTAGATGCGATACGTTCGGCGAACGTTGCGAGCGGTGAGGCCGGCGGCATCACGCAGCATATCGGTGCCTACAGCGTCTTTGTGCCGAACGCGGACGACCCCGAAAATCCGCGTCGTGTTGTATTCCTCGATACTCCGGGCCACGAGGCGTTCACGATGATGCGTGCACGCGGTGCTAGGGCTACGGATATTGTGATCCTTGTGGTTGCCGCTGATGACGGAGTAATGCCGCAGACGATCGAGGCGGTCGATCACTCAAAGGCCGCGGGAGTGCCGATAATTGTCGCCATCAACAAGATAGATAAACCGGGAGCAAACCCCGATAAGGTCAAACAGGGCCTCGCGGCGCTCGGTCTGCAGCCGATCGAGTGGGGCGGCGAGACCGAGATGGTGCCTGTTTCGGCAAAGAACCGCGACGGTCTCGAAACGCTTCTCGAAACAGTTCTCTTACAGGCCGACCTCCTTGCACTTAAAGCAAGCCCGACGCGGCGGGCCTCCGGCGTGGTGCTCGAAGCAAAACTCGATAAAGGCCGCGGTGCGGTCGCCACCGCCCTTGTGCAGCAGGGTACGCTCCATGTGGGCGACCCGTTCATCGTCGGACAGTTCTCGGGCAAGGTTCGCGCTATGTTCTCTGACCGAGGCGAAGCCGTAACAGAAGCGGCTCCGGCAACTCCGGTTGAGATACTCGGCCTTCAGGGCGTTCCGCAGGCAGGCGACACATTCCAGGTCGTTTCCGATGTCGAAAAAGCACAGGATATTGCTCAAAAGCGTCAGATGCACGCGCGTCAGGCGGCAATGCTTAAGACCACGAAGCGCGGCATCGAGTCTCTCGGCCAGGCAGAGATCAAGGAACTGCTGATCATCCTCAAGGCAGACGTACAAGGTTCGGTCGAGGTGCTCAGGTCAACGCTTGAAAAGCTTTCGACCGATAAGGTCAAGGTTCGCGTGATCCGCGCGGGTGTCGGTGCCATCAATGAATCCGATGTACTGCTCGCATCTGCGACGCAGACCGAAGAGACGGGTACGGCGGTCGTGATCATCGGCTTTAACGTGCGGCCGGAATCGCGGGCTGCCGATGTCGCGCATCACGAAGAGGTCGATATCCGTCTGCATTCGATCATCTACAAGGTCGAAGAAGAGATAAAGGCCGCGATGATCGGTATGCTCGATGCGATCGAGAAGGAAGCGATCCTCGGCAAGGCCGTTGTGCAGGAGTTGTTCAAGGTCTCGCGTATCGGAACGATCGCAGGCTGCCGCGTTACGGAGGGCGTCATACGGCGCCAAGCAAAGGCTCGCTTGATCCGCGACGGTGTCGTAACGTGGGAAGGCGACATTGCCGCGCTTCGGCGTTTCAAAGACGATGTCAACGAGGTCAAGCAAGGGTTCGAGTGCGGTATTAGCCTCGTTAACTTTAACGATATCAAGATCAATGACGAGATCGAGGCATTCGTGATCGAAAAAATCGCCGCGACGGAACTTTGATCTCCCGAACGGCACCGGTTGATCGATCATCGCCGGTACTTGAGGTGGCTTTATGCGTCGTCCTGAACGTTTTGCCGAAAGTTTGAAGGAAGAGATAGCCGAGGTCGCGGGTTACGAGCTTGATGATCCGCGGCTTCAAGCGGTGACGGTAACGGATGTTGAGGTCGCTGATGACCTTAGAGACGCAAAGGTCTATGTTCTCATATCGGGAACTGAGGACGAGGTAACTGCGGCCATTCGGTCTCTAAAGCATGCGGGATCATTCATTCGGCAGCAGGTCGCCAGAAATTTGGATCTGCGGTATGCGCCGCACATCCACTTCGTCAGAGATTCGGCCGAAGAGAACGCCGCGCGTGTGAACGAGCTTCTTGAAACGCTGGATATACCGCCGCAGGCTGAGGATAATTCGAACGAAGGTTCAGATGAACAGCATCTGACATCGTAATTGTAAGAAGTGTTAAGTCAGGTAGTTGAATTAATTGAAAGCAAGAGCGATTTTGCGATAACCACCCACATCAAACCGGATGGTGACGGCGTCGGTTCTTCACTCGGTCTTCATTGGCTCCTGTTGTCGTTGGGAAAGCGATCAGAGGTGATCGTTAACGGTGATGTGCCGCCTGCATACAGGACGCTGCCGGGCGCCGATTCGATCCGCGATATTCGATCTATCGACAGGGCCTACGATGCGGTTCTGGTCATCGAATGCAGCGACATAGAGAGGCCGGGCATCGCCGGGCTTCGCGAACAGTTCACTGTGAATATCGATCACCATGCGACCAGTGAGCACTTCGGCACCATAAACTGGATCGACTCGACAGCGTCGGCGGTCGGCGAAATGATCTACAACCTTTGTAAAGCCATCGGCGGTCGCGTTACCAAGGAGATCGCCGAATGTGTCTATATGGCGCTGGTGACTGACACGGGATCTTTCCACTTTCCGAACACATCGGACAGGACACTTAAGGTCGCATCCGAACTCATCAAAGCAGGCGCGAAACCGGCAAAGATCGGCGAAGCCGTTTACGCGAATTACCCATGGTCGCGTATCGAGCTTATGCGGCAGGTGCTCGATACGGTAAAGCGCGACAGTTCGGGCCGTATCGGCATCCTTCGGCAAACGATCGCGATGAAGGATCTCGCACATGCGATAGACGGCGATAATAACGGCTTTGTTAATATTCCCCTTGCCGCTCGCGATGTTCAGGCGTCTATTTATATCCGTGAGATCGGCGAGAACGTCTTTCGCGTAAGCCTGCGATCAAAGGGCGACATAAATGTCGCCAAGGTAGCCGAGAGCTTCGGCGGCGGCGGCCACAAGAACGCCGCTGGGCTTGGTATCGAAGGCACCTGGGATGAGGTTGAACTGAAATTGACCACCGCTGTACAGGCGGCCATGCGATCTGCCGATAACGGAAGCGGCCATTGAGCGGCCGCATTAGTACGATGGCTGAGAAACGATACAAATGGCGCCGCGAGGATTATCGCGAGAACACGAAAGGGCTGCTCATGCTCAACACCGGAGACGGTAAGGGCAAGACCACGGCGGCCATCGGTACGATGGTCCGCGCGGCGGGCCGCGGGCTTAACTGCTGCATGGTCCAATTCATGAAGTCAAAGCATGATCGCTATGGTGAGCACGAATCCTTAGAAAAGCTCGGTATTGAGATCCATACTATGGGCGACGGCTTTACGTGGGATACCAACGATAAAACACAAGACATCAAGACAAGCGAAGAAACGTGGGCAGTTTGCCTCGAAAAGATGAGGAGCGAGGACTATGACCTGCTCGTATTCGATGAGCTGCTGTATGTGATGAGCTACGGCTTTCTGGATATTGACAGGGTGCTTGCTGAGATCGCGGAGGTTCGTGCAAAACAGCCGCACTTGCATTTGATATTATCAGGCAGGAATGTTGAAAATGCGTTGCAGAAGGTGATAGACGCGGCCGACCTTGTTACCGAAATGCGTGAGATCAAACATCCCTTCAACGCCGGGATATATGCTCAGCAGGGGATCGAATTCTAGTGCTTCGGCCTATGCTGTCCCGACTTTTTTTACTCAGAGATCTTAAATGAAAAAGGCCGTTGAAAAGAAGGAACCAAAAGGGCTTTTTGACGGCCTTTCCTTAGCGATCTCAACGGTTGGCGTCGGTTATTTGCCGCTTGCACCCGGCACTTGGGGATCAGCTGTCGGAGTTGCGATATATATTGCGGCGGCTCTCTCGGCGCTCGGATCGTCAAGACCGGCGTCCATGACCTGGGCATTGCATTTGCTGCTCTTGGGCGGACTTTGCCTACTCGGGATTTGGGCAGCCGATCGCTCGATACCGCTCCTTGGGAATGAGGATCCGTCGCAGGTTGTCATTGATGAGGTAATGGGGCAGCTCGTTACGTTCTTGTTCGTTCCCGTCACGTCAAGCTGGCAATGGATCCTTGCGGGCTTCCTCCTGTTTCGTCTGTTTGATATTTGGAAGCCATACCCTATAGACGACCTTCAGGAGCTTCGCGGCGGGCTTGGCATTTGTGCGGATGACCTTGTTGCAGGCGTGTATGCCGGAATTTGCCTTGCGGCAGCCTCAGCGGTGACCCAAGTCATCTAAAACTCTCAGTTGTCATACTCCTCGTCGGGCGGATTTAACAATTTCGGTGCCAGGTCGTCCTCGCTCTGAAAGATCCACCCTTTTCGTTTGAAATAGCCAAGGAGAGATATCGCTATCAGCGCCATAACTGCGAGCGTGATGTAGTATCCGTAACCCGCCTTTAGTTCCGGCATATTCTCAAAATTCATACCATAAATACCGGCGATAAGGCTAAGCGGAAGAATTATTGCGGACACGATCGCAAGGGTTTTCATTATCTCATTCGTTCGTGTTGCAAGCACCGAAAAATGGATCTCGAAAAGCCCGCTGATAAGGTCCCGATATCCTTCAGCAAGGTCGGTAATACGCACGAGATGATCGTGAACGTCCCTGTAGAACGGCAGAACGCTCGCAGGTATCTGCGGAAATTCGCCGTGCGAGATCCGATAAAGGACATCAAGCTGACGAGCAGAGATGCGTCGAAGCCGGGCAACGCTCCGCCTGAGGTCCATGATCTCGCTCAAGGCCGTGTTGCTCGGGTGTTTCATATCGAAGACCTTCTCCTCGAGGGCGTTGATCGACCTGTCGAAATCTTCGACGACCGGCATATAAAGATCGATGATCTCGTCCAGAATGTGGTGGAGCAAATACGATGAGCCGCGCCGGCAAATAAAAGGGCTGGTTCTGAGCTGATCCTTCACGGTCTTGATGCTGCGAAACCGCTGAATATGAAAAGTCACGACGAAGTTGATACCCAAAAATGCGTCAAGCTCTTTTGTCGCAAAGTTTACAGTACTTGTCTCGCCGGGTTTGATGCCGTGGATTATAAGGTAGATATATTTATCGAACGCCTCGACCTTTGGCGGATTTCGCGTTTCGAAGCAGCGCTCGACGGTCAGCTTATGAAAATGAAAGACATTCTGCAGAAGATCGCGGGCGTACTCGATCTGTTCGGGGGTTTCGCCTTGCAGATCGACCCAAACTACATTCGACGTATCCGCAAGCAGCTCGGGCAGCTGCTCTCTGTCAAGGCCGGTCTCAACCGCATCAGCGCCTTGCCTATAAACAAAGACTTCCATATTTGCTGCAGCCTCTAAAAGGCCTTACCGCCTGTGTTCCCCGGCGGATCGTAATTGCACACAACGAGAACCGGCCATTTTCCGGTTGCGGAACGGTTGATGCCGCAGCCCACGGCGGATGTGCGGCGCCAAGTGATCTGAGTATAGTGATTACAGGTCTTGTCAGAACGGCAGTCGCCGGTGGCGGTGTTGTAATACGGTTTCTCGGTCATCCATTCCGCAACGACCCTTTCGATCGCGATCTGTGGATTTGATGCGACAAAGATGTTCTCACCGTAAGGTGAATCGATCCTGTGAGCCGCCTTACCTCTGCACGCCCATTCCGACGCCGTCTCAGCCAATTTGGCGTTCCAAACCAGCGGCGGAAGGCCGAGTTCGTTCCGTACTGCGTTCTGATCGGCCAACAGTCGAGCCGCCTCCTCGGAAGAAAGTGACCATTTACTCACACAGGGCCTTACCAGTGAAGCGGCGGCCGGGCCGGTTTGCGCGGCTCTTCGCGGACGTTTTTTGATACTTTGCGCGGCTGCCGGCAGCGTAAAGAGGATGATCGCGGTAAGCCCCACCGCAAAAGGAAAATTCCGTGAGATTGACACAACGAACCTCCGTCCCGAAATATATCGGTGAAGAGGTGATTTTATTTTGGAGGCGCCCGTTTTTGCAAGTATTCGCAAGCTTTGTTCAACTCTCTGTCAGCGGCAATGCTCCGCAAATATCCTCGATCGATGTATTGCCTCCGCACAGGATGAAAACTACATTGCTTTCCGGCTGGAAATTTCCGCGAAGAGCCTCGATCGCTGCCACAGTGCACGCCGCAGCCGGTTCAGCAACCACCTTGAGACGACTTGCAATATAGAGAACTTCGCGAACCGCGTCCGCGTCCGATACAACCGTAACGCTCTCGATATGCTGCTTTGCAAGGCCGAAGGTGCGTTCCGTAACAAAAGGCGAGCCGAGCGTTCTTGCGATCGATGTGATCTCCGGTAATGTGACAGGTTCTCCAGCAGCGAGCGAACGTGCCATCGTATCGGCGCCGATCGTTTCGACGCCCCAAATTCGTATCTGCGGGTTCAGGCCCTTTGCCGCAGTACAAACTCCTCCTGCAAGGCCGCCGCCGCCAATGCTCACTATGATGTCAGACACTTCCGGAAGATCTGCGACCACCTCCGCTGCCACGGTTCCTTGGCCCGCGATCACAAGCGGATCGTCAAACGGGTGAATAGTGATGCGTCCGGCTTTTTGATATTGCTCCGCCTTTTCGAACGCTGCCGCGATCGTCGGTGTCAGCTCAACGGCTGCACCGTACGAACGCGTAGCATCAACGTAATTTGACGGTGTATTCTCTGCCATCAGGATCGTCGCCCTGATGCCGAGTGCGGCAGCGGCGTAGGCAACTGCTTGTGCATGATTTCCGCCGCTTACTGCGACGACGCCGTTCGAGCGCTCCGCTTCGGTGAGGGTCAGCATCTTGTTAAAGGCGCCGCGGACCTTGAAAGAGCCGGTTCGCTGAAACATTTCGTATTTTACATAAGCATTGAACCCGAAGCGCTTGCTCAGCGAGCGGCTGTATTCGAGCGGCGTAGGCTTGATGAACGGCTTTATCGTCAACGCAGCGGTACGGATATCGTTCATATTCATCACGCTTAATATAGCACGCCGCTTTTAACCGAATGTGAGACAAAGTAAAATGTCTGTGTATGTCGGAAAGGGAATTGATGACGGAGGAGGATATCTTCGTCTTTGGTATAGAAATAGTTCACAATCAATTGATCGATGCCGGCTGGGATATCCTGTCCATCGACCTCTACGCAGATCGGACGACGCACCCGCAGCTTGTCGCCTGCAAGGACGGTGAAACCGGCCATTTTGTCATTCGTACGGCAATACATCCCGATCGCGGCCGCATCGAGGGGCAAGAGGTTTTTGAGCATCAGGTGCGGCACGCAGCCGAACACGGAGCATCGTGCTATTTTGCGAGTGTGAGTATTGCGAATTCCGAAGGGAAGACCGAGGAAGAAATGGCAATACCCGTCAAAGGCGTGGCGTATCATGTAGCCTTTGACGGGCTTGTGAAAATGGAATTGCCGCCTGTCATTCCCGCTAATTAGCAGAGCAACCGAACAAATGCTGCACGATGTTCGATGCGGCAGTGAGCTTGATCATTTATCGGCCTTTGCGCCGAATATCAGCCGGACAATGAAAAGTAATATCAACGCGCCGATTATTGACATCACCCAGCCGGCAGCATAATTTTCCGTTGCCCAAAGCGAGCGGGCAATGATACCGCCTAAGAAAGCACCCGCGATACCTAATACCGCGGTCAGCACTATACCAAACACGCCACTCGGAAGAGCTTCTTTGCCGGGCATCAGAAACCTTGCGATCACTCCTACGATCAATCCGCCGATCAATTGTCCGATCATTTTTTGTATCCTCCCAAATGTTAGTCCCAAGCTAACTTGTATAACACTATCTACGGATTGGCAACATCCGATGTTCCGTCAAAAGGCTGTTTCGATCTATGCTCGAAGCATCCACTTCCAAATTTCAGGGATCGTCGCCCGCTTTCCGTACATAAGCATACCGATGCGATAGACCCTGGACGCGAGCCATACCAGTATGATGATGCCAAAAATATTCACGATAAGCGACAGAACGATCTGCCATGCGGGAGGCATCTCGGCCATTATGCGAACCGGCATTGTCATCGGTGCAAAGAACGGCAGTATCGAAGTAACGACAGAAAGCGGGGAATTCGGGTCGCGTATGACCGCAAAACTGAAATAAAAACCCGCAAGCATAAGCATCATTGCAGGAAAAGCGAATTGGCCCCCTTCCTGCACGGTCGTTACGATCGAGCCGATGAAGGCAAATATCGCCGCATAGGCAAAATATCCCGCCAAAAAATACGCGAGGAAGAGCAGCACCATCGGCGCGGTAATGTGCGGCAGACCTTGCAGCAGCGGAGCAAGGTCAGCTTGGATCGCCGCGAACGCGATAAGAGCAGCAAGCGAGATCAGCCAAATCGCAAGCTGTGTCAGGCCCGCCAGCCCGACGCCGACTATCTTGCCCATCATCAACTCAAAAGGCCTCGCGGATGAGAATAAGATCTCGGCAATGCGTGTCTCCTTCTCTTCGACGACGGCTCCCATAATGACCTGACCGTAGATGGCGAGGGTCAGGTAGATCATAATGCCGATGACGAATGATGCGGCAAGCAGAATGTCAGAATCCTTCTCGCCGCCGTGTTCGTCAACCGAACGCTCGTCAAGTGTGACGGCGCGGTTGATCTCGGCCAGCTTGGCCTCGCTGATATTCGCCTCAGCAAGCCGCTCGGAGCGGACCGCTGAATTTAATGCGTCGGCAAGCAGATCGCCCGCAATGAAGTCGCCGCCTTTTCGCGAACGAAAATAAAAAGTACCTTTCAGGTCGTTCGGCACGATCAAAAATGCATCGAGCTGCTTTGATGCGACCTGCTGCATAAGGTCGCTGCGCACAGCGTCGTCCGTTTTTCCCTGAGCGTCGTAGTCAACAAAAACGAACGTTTGTGGCGCCGCTATCGAGCTGTCATTCAAGCCTTTCGATGGCGAAGTATTGATGTCAAAGCCGGCGTCCTTCGCTGCCTTTTTCGAGCGTTCGGCGATCGCCTCGGGTGAAAGAGCGCTACGGAGGCGCGGTGCGATCTTTCCGCTCGGATCGACTATCGCCAGCCTCGTCGGCTCGCTCGGCAGCGAAAAGATGATCGCGGGTACAAGCGCAAAGGCCGCCATTATCAGCGGCAGGAGGAACGTGCCGATGAGGAACGTCCACTTCATCACGATCTTTCTGTATTCATGTTTGACGACGGCGATGAACTTGCTCATTCTGCACCTCCGACCTTTTCGATGAAAATATCATTCAGCGTCGGCTCGACCTGTTCAAATTTCGTGATTTCCGCACCGCCGTCAAGCAGCCGCCGGAGCAGCTCTCGGCCGGTCGCATTTTTCTGAAGTATGATCTCGAATTCATCCGCATGCTCGACCTTTGATGCGATCAAAGAAGCGTCGCTGAGGACGGCACCGAAATTGCTGCCCCGAAGAGCGATGCGGTCGCGGCCGTAGCTTTCCTTCACCTCGCGGAGACTGCCGCCGATCACCTTTTTCGACTTGTTGATGAGGATAATGTCGTGGCAAAGACGTTCGGCGGTTTCCATCAGATGCGTTGAGAAGATAACGGTCTTCTGCTCCGATCTGAACTCGGACAGGACATCGATCATGAACTCGACATTCACCGGATCGAGGCCTGCGAAGGGTTCATCAAGAATAAGAAGGTCGGGGTCATGCAGGATCGCGCCGATGAATTGGATCTTCTGCTGCATACCCTTTGAAAGGTCTGTCGTCTTCTTATTCTTCCACTCGGAGAGCTGCATCCGATCAAGCCATCTATCGATGCGTCTGTCGGCTTCAGCCGTCGAAATGCCTTTCAATGCGGCGAAGTAGCGGAGCTGATCGACGACCTTGATCTTTTTGTATAGGCCGCGTTCCTCCGGCAGATAGCCAATCCGATCCTGCACACGCGGCGAGATCGCCTTGCCGAACAGTGCGATCTCGCCTTCGTCCGGTATCGTGATGCCGACGATCATTCGGATAGTCGTTGTCTTGCCGGCGCCGTTCGGCCCGAGGAAGCCGAACACGCGGCCTGCCCTGACCTCAAAGCTGAGATCATCTACCGCAGCAAAATCGCCGAATCTCTTTGTTACACTTCTGACCTGCAGGGTCACATTATTGGCGGCCATAAGACTTTTAACAAAGATAACACAACAGGGACAGGCGTTCGCCTCGCAGAGTTCGATAGCGGGCCGACTTCACGCTTTTCTCAAAGCCGATCATCTGCTATCTTTTACGAATGAGTGATTCAACAGGAATGTCTCGAACAGCGGGCCGCATAGGCTCAGTGCTTTGTACGCTCGGCGTCATCTGTTTCTTTTCCGGCCTATTTTTCCTGCCGAAGTCCTTTGTTCTCTACGGCGTGATCGTAATGGCCGCTTCGCTCGTCGGCTTCTATATCGAAGAATACATAAACCGCACGAGCGCCTCACACACCTGAACAGGGAACTCAACCGAATTGAATAGGCCATTGAATAGGCCATTGAATAGCCGAACCCTTCCATAAGCGATGATTTTGCCTGAATAGCCGCACCCTTTTGGGCGTGGCAATTAAAGAAAAGCAGGAAACAGGACGTTTTTTGGTGAGGCGTTGAGGGAACGATCGACGCCGGTGGGTTGAGCGCAAATAAGGCCCCGTCATCTGACGGGGCCGCTTGGTTTTTAAACCCGTTCGCTATCGCTCACGGTTCTGACAGACAGCTTTGACGGCGAGGCGGGCACGAATGCCTGCCCCGCCGGTAATGGAATTACATTCCCATGCCCATGCCGCCCATGCCGCCGCCCATGCCGGCCATCGGGTCGCCCTTTTCCTCGGGGATATCGGCGATCATAGCTTCGGTGGTGAGCATAAGGCCTGCGATGGAGGCTGCGTTCTGCAGAGCGGTGCGTGTAACCTTCGCGGGGTCGATGACGCCTGCGGCCACGAGGTCTTCGTACTGCTCGGAAGCGGCGTTGAAGCCGAACGGGCCTTCGCCGGCAGCGACCTTCTCGACGATGACGGCGCCTTCTTGTCCGGCATTTGCCGCGATCTGGCGAAGCGGTTCTTCGACCGCGCGTCTTACGATGTTCACACCGACCTGCTCGTCCTGATCCTCGGCCTTGAAGCCGTCGAGAGCCTTTGCCGCACGGACGAGCGAGACGCCGCCGCCCGCAACGATGCCTTCTTCGACAGCCGCACGCGTCGCGTACATTGCATCCTCAACACGAGCCTTCTTTTCCTTCATCTCGGTCTCGGTAGCAGCACCGACCTTGATGACCGCAACACCGCCGACAAGCTTGGCAAGACGCTCCTGGAGCTTTTCACGATCATAGTCGCTCGTGGTCTCTTCCATCTGCGTACGGATCTGCTTAACGCGGCCGAATACGGCGTCGCCCGAGCCTGCACCCTCAACGATGGTCGTGTTCTCCTTGTCAACGACGACCTTCTTGGCACGGCCGAGGTCTTCGAGCGTAACGGCTTCGAGCTTGATGCCGAGGTCTTCGGTGATGACCTTGCCGCCCGAAAGAACAGCGATGTCCTCAAGCATTGCCTTGCGGCGATCGCCAAAGCCCGGAGCCTTGACGGCAGCGACATTCAGAGTGCCGCGCAGCTTGTTGACAACGAGCGTCGCGAGAGCTTCGCCATCGACATCTTCAGCGATGATCAGCAGCGGGCGGCCTGTCTTGGCGACCTGCTCGAGGATCGGCAGAAGGTCACGCATATTCGAGATCTTCTTTTCGTTGATCAAGAGATACGGCTCGTCAAGAGCAGCCTCCATACGATCAGGGTCGGTAACGAAATAAGGTGACAAATAGCCGCGGTCGAACTGCATGCCTTCCACGACCTCGAGGCTCGTCTCCATCGTCTTCGACTCTTCAACGGTGATGACACCGTCCTTGCCGACCTTGTCCATTGCTTCCGCGATGTGGCCGCCGATCTCCGAATCGCCATTAGCCGAGATCTTGCCGACGTTCGCGATGTCATCGCCGGAAACCGGCTTCGCCTGCTTCTTGATGTCCTCGACGAGAACCGCAACGGCCTTGTCAATGCCGCGCTTCAGTGCCATCGGATTTGCGCCGGCGGCAACCGTGCGGACGCCTTCCTTGATGATCGCTTGTGCAAGCACCGTTGCGGTCGTCGTTCCGTCACCGGCGACGTCGCTGGTTTTGCTCGCTACCTCGCGAACCATCTGCGCACCCATATTCTCAAGCGTATCCTTAAGCTCGATCTCCTTTGCGACCGTAACTCCGTCCTTGGTGATCGTCGGCGAACCGAACTTCTTGTCGATCACGACATTACGGCCTTTCGGGCCGAGCGTTACCTTGACCGCATCTGCGAGCTGATTGACGCCGCGTAGGATCGCTGCACGCGAATCTTCGCCATGAATAACCTGTTTTGCCATTTTATTAATCTCCTGTTGTGATGTTTGGTCCTTTGAGCGGCGGCCTGATGCCGCAGCATGATGCTCAAAGTGAAATTTCGTTACGCTGCCGCTCCCGCGCGGTTGATGATGCCGAGGATCTCATCCTCACGCATAATTATGAATTCGTCGCCGTCCAGCTTGATCTCGCTGCCCGAATACTTTCCGAAAAGCACACGGTCGCCTGCCTTGACGTCCAATGTCTGACGCGTGCCGTCTTCCTTGTACTTGCCCAAGCCCGCTGCGATCACTTCGCCCTCTTGCGGCTTTTCTTTTGCAGTGTCGGGGATGAAAAGCCCGCCTGCGGTCTGATTGACGTTATCTTCGATCCGCTTGATCAGCACTCTGTCGTGAAGCGGTGTGATGTTTGTTGCCATAGTGTTTACTCCTTCAAAAGTAATGTAAAATAACAGGCAGAATGGCTAATGAAAACAGTTCTTAGCACTCTCGGCCTATGACTGCTAGTATATTCGAAGTTCTGAGCGTCCGTCAAGTATGATGTTGCGGCTATAGAAAACTTGATAATACCATTATCAAGTTTCAGCTTCGCTTTGTTATGCACATTTCAGAGATCAACGTTTATCCGATAAAGGCTCTTAAGGCGATACCTGTTGAAAGTGCTGTCGTCGAGGCTCGCGGACTCCGCGGCGATCGTCGAATGGTGCTGACCGACAGCGAAGGCAACTTCCTTACACAGCGGAAGTATCCGCAGCTTGCAGCGATCTCGGTTGCACTCAATGGCAGCGGCATAACTGTCTCGGCAGAAGGGGCCGCGCCGCTTTCCATTGAACCGCTCACTTCCGGCGAGCGTTGCAGAGTTACCGTCTGGGCAAGTGAATCTGAGGCGTTGGCTTATGGAAACGATATCAATAACTGGTTCAGCGGCCTGCTGGGCTTCGAAGCAAGGCTATTCTATATGCCCGACGATGCGGGAAGGCCGGTCAATGAGCGATTCAACAAGGGTGGTGACCTTGTGAGCTTTGCAGACGGATACCCGCTGCTGTTGACCGGTGAAGCCTCGTTGGCAGACGTAAATAAGAAACTTGTAGAAAAGGCCGGCAACTCAACGGCGGCCATTCCGATGAACCGTTTCAGGCCAAGCATAGTCGTTGCCGGGGCTGAGGCGTTCGGCGAAGATAGGTGGCTGCGGCTTCGCGTCGGCAACACTGTCTTTCGTGCGGGTAAACCTGCCGGCCGCTGCGTTGTAACGACGATCGACCAGCAGAGCGGCATTTCGACGGGAAAAGAGCCTCTCAAGACGCTCGCTTCATATCGTCTTGCAAAAAACATCATGCCCGCGCGCTTTGAGTCGCTTGGCCTAAGGCCGGAGAGCGTCGTCTTCGGACTTAATCTTATACCGGAGGCATACGGCGCGGCGATCCGGATCGGCGACGAGGTCGAGATCCTCGAACACGTTTGATCCGTCGGGCTCTTCGTCAGGATGCTCCGTGCGCCGCGTACAGCGACCGGCGTTGCTTACGGTTCGAACGGCTGTCCTGTCAGGATACGGTATGCGTCGCGGTATCGCTCGGCGGTTGCGTCAACAATATTGGGCGGCAGTTCGGGCGCAGGCGGCGTTTTATCCCACTCAAGCGTTTCGAGATATTCGCGTAAGAACTGCTTATCGAACGACGGCTGAGAATGGCCCGGTTCGTACGCTGAGGCCGACCAGAAACGCGATGAATCAGGCGTCAGAACCTCATCTATCAGAAGGATATTCCCGTCCGGATCCACACCAAATTCGAACTTTGTGTCGGCGATAATGATCCCGCGGCCGAGGGCGTATTCGCTCGCCGTGCTAAAGAGATCGAGCGATCGTTGCCGTAATTCCTCGCCGATCTCATTTCCGACGATCGAGAAGAATGTGTCGAGGCCGATATTCTCGTCGTGGCCGTGTGATGCCTTTGTTGCCGGAGTAAAGATCGGTTCCGGCAGCTTCTCGCATTGTCTCATTCCCGTCGGAAGTCGGTTGCCGCAGACAGAACCGCTCTCGCGATACTCCTTCCAACCGGAGCCTTCGAGGTAAGCACGAACGACACATTCGACAGGGAAGACCTTTGTGCGCTTACAGAGCATCGAGCGGCCCGACATTTCTTTCGGCAGTTCGATGCCCATTTCACGAATATCTGCCGAAATAAAGTGGTCGTCGCTTATGCCGCGCAATTTTCGGAACCAGAATGCCGACATTTGCGTCAGGATAATGCCTTTATTCGGTATAGGCGTCGGAAAAATGACGTCAAAAGCCGATATCCTATCGGTTGCGACGAGCAGAAGCCGATCTGAGTCCACCTCAAAGACGTCGCGAACCTTGCCTTGATGAAGAAGTTTTAGCCCCGGGATATCTATTTTTTCTGATCCGGCTTGCGAGAACATAATTACTGCAACTCCAAATAGCGATTGTAATATCAAAGCAATGGGCCAAAAAAATTAGAATTTGTAAAATTTTCAGGAACCCGCGTTGAGTTACAACTATTACTAACACGGTTGAAAGATAGTGACAACCGCATGAAAAAGATGCATAATAGAAAATGTTCGGTTGGACGGCAAGATGCTGCGAGCCGGCAAATCACCTCCGGAACCCCTGCGAAACCCGCGTTCCACTCCGACATCAATATGTTCACTCATAGACTTACCAAACTTGGTTTTATTTCCGCATTGTCATTAACAGCTCTCTCTGCCTCGGTCTTCGGACAGGACGGCAGCGGTATGGACGGCGGCGAGACGATCTCTGTACTCATAGGGGCGACGGTCGTGTTGGCCGGCGTCGCATTCGTTTTCTATAGACGCGGCAAGCAGGCCGATCCGGGTAAGAGCAGTTCCATAAGGTACAATTACGAGGATCGCCTTGTGGGTTCCGGTGCTGCCGGACTCGATAATCAGGTGGTAGATATCGAACAAGAACTCAAGATGTTCCGCAAGGTCAGGAAGGATCCCAATGCGAAACGCCCTGATCGGCAAAAGATCGGGATCCGAATGAAAAGTGCCGAAAAGGATGATTCGGCGGGGAAAGATGAGCATCTTGATACAAAAGCATTTCAGGCCCGGCTCAGAAAGCATCAATATAACCAGCTTCCGATCAATTCGTTCTTACAGCTAAATGAGCCGAGGCCATTCACCCAGCTTCCGATATCGAGCGATCCGGCACTGCTGAGTGCGATCGAACAGGTCAGCGAAGAGGACGAGGATGATGAGATGATCCGCGAACTGGCGTTGAAGATACTTTCTCAGTTCAAGACCCGTAATTCGGTTGAGGCACTCTCGGAGATCGCTCTGTACGATATCTCGTCAAATCTCCGATCGCGGGCCGTTACCACGCTGGCTGAGATGGATCACGAATCCGTATTCGAGGTTATCCTGCTTGCTTGTGCCGATCCTTCCCGTGAGGTGCGGGCGGCGGCGGCCCGAGGCCTATTCAGGCTGAAATTCGATCGGGCTGATTCGTGGAAACGTATTATCGCAAGCCACGATGAATACAGAATGCGGCAGGCCGCACGCGCGGCCGCCGAAGCCGATATTGTGAAGCGATCGTTCGAGAGGCTGATACATCAGGATATGAAGATCGCCTATGAGGCGTTCGCGCTAGTCGGATTATTGATACGGTCAGGTGAGGTCGAAGAGATCTTTGATGCTTTACGCAATGTTTCCGATCAACGCATCAAATTTGCACTGATCCACACGCTTAAGAGTGTTCCGGACGATAAGGTTTACGAGAAACTCGATGAATTGTGCGGCGATCCCAACATCTCGGATGAGATAAGAGAACAAATAAAAGAGATGCTCGATGACCGGAGAGCAGTGGTCGCCTAAAGGTCGGACATCCATTGCATCGGATTTGAACCTGAGACGTGTTCTAACGTACACTTCTCAGGTTCCATTTTTTTTGCACGCCGGTGCAGTAAATTTACGGAGGTGTTCATATGTTCTTAAGGAAAACGGTGATAGCACTGACCATTGCTCTTTTAGGGGTCTCTGCGGTAACTGAGGTCACGGCTCAAACAAGGATCCGCTTTGCTCGCGGGCGTACTTCGGCGACCGTCTCGGGCGTCCTGAACGGAAGGATACAGCGCCAATATCTGCTTTCAGCCGCTCGAGGGCAGTATTTGACCGCCAACATCAGTTCGCGAAGCGGATGCATTAAATTCAATGACGGTTCGACGTCGCTGAGTTACACGACCGACCGCGGTGACAACGATATATGGGTCACAAATAATTGCCGGACGCGCGACCGTTTTACACTGACGGTTTCCATCAATTAACGGACATTCGATCGTCTCTGCGGCCTTTTTGCTCCCACTGCCTTGATACGATATGATCGAAGTGTGCAATTTCGTCTCATTTCTGAAAACAAGCCGAAAGGAGACCAGCCTGAGGCGATCCGCAATTTGGTCAATGGCCTGAATTCAGGTGAGAAGGATCAAGTGCTGCTTGGCATAACCGGCAGCGGCAAGACGTTCACGATCGCGAATGTGATCGAACAGGTTCAGCGTCCGACGCTTGTGTTGGCCCACAACAAAACGCTCGCGGCACAGCTATATCAAGAGTTCAAAACATTCTTTCCGGAAAATTCGGTTGAATATTTCGTCTCGTATTACGATTATTACCAGCCCGAGGCGTATGTTCCCGCAGCCGACCTTTATATCGAAAAAGAAGCGACGGTCAACGAGGAGATAGACCGGCTTCGCCTAAGCGCGACGCGTGCTTTATTCGAGCGCAGCGACGTAATTGTCGTGGCGTCCGTCTCCTGCATTTATGGCTTGGGCGATCCGGATGCGTATTACGGGATGCTCATCTTTCTTGAGCCCGGCCAGCAGATCAAGCGTGAGGACCTGCTCAAACGGCTCGTAGAGCTTCAATACGAAAGGGTCAATATAGATTTTGAACGCGGCACATTCCGAGTACGCGGCGATGTTGTCGAACTTTACCCGAGCTATCAGGATCAGGCATATCGCATTGAATTTTGGGGTGATGAGATCGATTCGATCTCGACGATCGATCCGCTCTTGGGCGAGGTTCTTTACAAACATGAGTCCCGTGTGCCGATCTATCCGAAAACCCACTATGTAATGTCGCGAAAAACGATCAAGTCTGCCGTTCAAACCATTAAAGCAGAGCTTGAGATCCATGAGAAATTCCTCGTTGAAGAAGGAAAGATCGTCGAAGCGCAGCGGCTGCATCAGCGGACGATGTATGACCTTGAGATGATCAAGGAAATGGGTTTTTGCCGCGGCATCGAGAATTATTCACGGCATCTTACCGGCAAGAAGCCGGGCGAACCGCCGCCTACGCTGCTCGATTATTTACCGTCCAATGCTTTGATGGTCATCGACGAATCGCATCAGACCATTCCGCAGCTCGGAGCGATGTACAAGGGCGACCAATCTCGAAAGGGGACACTTGTCGAATACGGTTTTCGGCTGCCGAGTGCAAAGGATAATCGACCGCTCAGTTTCTCGGAATTCGAGGAGCGCGTCGGCCAGACGATCTATGTTTCCGCGACGCCCGGGCCGTACGAGCTGCGGAGGTCGGGCGGCGAGGTTGTCGAGCAAATAATCCGCCCGACAGGGCTTCTCGACCCGAAGGTCGAGGTGCGGCCGGTCAAAGGGCAGATCGATGACCTTCTCGAAGAATGCCGCACGCGGGCCGAACGCAATGAACGGGTTCTTGTAACGACGCTGACAAAGCGAATGGCCGAGAACCTCAGTGAATATTTTGCCGAGGTCGGCGTAAAGGTGGCATACCTTCACAGCGACATCCATACACTTGAACGCATAAAGATACTGCGTGATCTGCGTCGCGGCGAACACGATGTGCTCGTCGGCATAAATTTGCTCCGTGAGGGCCTCGATCTGCCTGAGGTCTCGCTGGTGGCGATCCTTGACGCTGACAAAGAAGGTTTCTTGCGTTCGCAGAGTTCGCTGATACAGACGATGGGGCGTGCGGCGCGTAACTCTGACGGCACGGTCATACTCTATGCGGACAAGATCACCGGTTCAATGGAGTATGCGATCGGCGAGACGCTGCGCCGCCGATCCATTCAAGAAGAGTACAATGCCGAGCACGGCATTACGCCGAAGACGATCGTAAAACCGGTCGAAGCAACGCTCGTGACGGCGTATGAAGCTGATTATTTCAAGGTGCCGCTTGAGATCGATCAGTTCGAAGAATATTCGCCAAAGCAGTTGAAAGAGACCATTACACAGCTCGAACACGATATGCGTGCAGCGGCAAAGGATATGAAATTCGAGCAGGCGGCCGAGATACGTGACAAGCTCAAATACCTGCGCGAAAGACAGCTTGAGTATCAATAAGCGGGGCTTTGCAAAGCCGACATCCTTTCGTCACAGGTTTTCTATACCCGCAGCGACCCCCTGAAGCCGCGTGCGGAATAGTAAGAACCTGCGCCGTTGTGGTATGTGAAGACCCTGCCGAATCGCCGGTCGCCGAACAATGCACCGCCGAGGCTTCGGACATCGGCAGGCGTAGCTATCCAACTTGAGGTCTTTTGGTCGAATGCGCCCACCGATTGCAGTTCGGCATATTGCTGTTCGGTCAACAGTTCTATTCCGATCTGTTTTGCCATCTCGAGGGCACTGCTATTCGGCTTATGCTCTTTTCGTGAGTCAAGCGCATCCTGATCATAGCAGACGTTTCGGCGTCCTTTGGGGCTTTCAGGTGAGCAGTCCACGAATACATATTCGCCGCTCGATCCGCCGATACTGACTACGTCCGGCTCGCCGCCGGTCCTCTCCATTTCGCTGAGCGTGAACAGCTTCCTGCTGTCTGCGAGGAGCTTTGTCTCGACATCCTTCCAGTCGAGGCCATTGTGTCGGGCCGTGTTTTGCTTAAAGCGGTTCCGTAATATTTGCAGCAGTTCGTTGAATTCGGAGTTCATCGGCATAGGGATCGATTCTAGACCGCATCGGATATTACGACAAATTATGCGAAGAAAATATTGCGGATTATGCGGAAATTATTCGATAAGTTAAGATTCTCACTTGCGGCCTTTTTTGGGGCCGGCGACGATAATGCAAGTCAAAACCCAAAGCGACGACATTGAGAACTATCTGACCGACGCAAGTAATATGCGAGGCGGCTATGCCGAACAAATATTCATTCCGGCGTCGGAGGATGAGATACGAAGATATCTTCGCGAGGCGAACGACAATGCTGTGCCGGTTACCGTCTCGGGAGCGCGAACCGGTACGGTCGGCGGCGCGATCCCTTTCGGCGGCGCGGTATTGTCGATCGAAAGGCTGAACCGGATCGTTGACATTAACGCCGATACTCTGCGTGCCGTTGTTCGATCGGGCGTGATACTCGCGGATCTTCAGAAGGCTGTCGAAGCTAAGGGACTGTTCTATCCGCCGGATCCGACGGAATGGAGCTGTCAGATCGGCGGAACGATTGCGACCAATGCGTCAGGGGCAAGGAGCTTCAAATACGGAGCAACGCGCGAGTTTGTCGAAAGGATCCGGATCGTTCTTGCGGATGGTGATGTTCTTGACCTTCGGCGAGGCGAAATTGTCGGCAGCGGCGAAAGCCTTACGGTTCATACTGAGAGCGGCCGCAGCATCGAGTTCGCCTTGCCTACGTATGAGCCTCCCAACGTCCGAAAAAATGTCAGCGGACTGTTCAACTCGCGGCCGTTCGATGCTATCGACCTTTTTATCGGAAGCGAAGGGATGCTTGGCGTGATCGTTGAGGCCGAACTGCGGCTCGTGCCAAAGCCGCAAAGCTTTTTCAGCGGTATCGTTTTCTTTCGGAGCAATGCCGAATTGACGGCATTTGTCGATGAAGCGAGGGTTCTGTCCTATCAGACACGATCGGTGAACAAGGCCGATAACGATCAGAGCGGCCGAGCGCCATTCGATGCGGCACTTCTGGAATACTTTGACGATAATGCGTTGAATTTCATCACTGAGAAGTTTCCTGAGACACCACGCGGTATGGCCGGTGCTGTCTTTTTTGAGCAGGAGACGACCGCCGAATACGAAGACCTGTTGTTGGGATCATGGAACCGACTGCTCGAAAAACACAATGCCGATCTCGACCGTTCATGGTTCGGCACAAATGAGCAGGATCTTGAAAAGATGCGTGCGTTCCGCCATGCTTTGCCGGTCTCGGTGAATGAGCGTGTCGTTCGCAATAAGCAAAAGAAGGTCGGCACGGACATGGCAGTTCCGGATGTGAATTTCGCTTCGTTCCATAAGTTCTATCGTGAGATCCTCGCGGACAGCGGCATGGAATATGTGATCTTCGGACACATAGGCGATTGCCATTTGCACGCGAACCTTCTGCCGCGGAATGATGAGGACGCTGTACGGGCAAGAAATATTTACGGCCGGTGCATCGCTCAAGCCATTATGCTGGGCGGATGCGTTTCTGCCGAGCACGGCATCGGCAAACTCAAACGTCATTTTCTCGCGGCGATGATGGGCGAACGCTACCTTAACGAGATCGCTGCGATAAAAAAAGCATTCGACCCGCGAGGCATTCTCGGTCGAGGCAATATGCTTGGCGAAGAGCTGTTGGGTTGAGGCCGCAAAGGTGAGAACGTAGATATGATCAAAGCAATCTTAATGGATTTTAACGGCGTCATAATCAATGACGAATCTATACAAATGAAGGCATATCAAGAGATATTGAAGGAATACGATATCGACTTGACCGAGGCCGACTATATGGCGTCGCTCGGTATGGATGACAAAGCTTTTGTCCGAGCTGCCTTCGAGCGTGTCGGTAAAGCCGCGCCGAACGGCAAGGCCGATGAGATCATCGATGCGAAATTTGCCGCTTGGAAGGCGGCGGTCGATCGCGAGATACCGCTTTTCGACGGGATCGAGAATTTCATCGAGAAGATGGCCCGCGAGTTCGAGATCGGGATCGTCAGCATGTCGAGGCGTCGCGAGATCGATCACATACTCGATCGCAGCGGCCTCGGCCGGCATTTTTCCGCGATCGTCAGCGCCGAAATGGTCGAGCAGTGCAAGCCCGATCCAACGTGCTACCGCGAGGGTTTCCGTCTTCTTGATGCGGCACGTACGTTCAAGGGACACTCGCCGATGGCACACGCCGAATGCCTTGCCATCGAGGATACGCCGCCGGGCATCACCGCTGCGCGCGGTGCGGGTTTACAGGCGTTGGGCGTTGCAAATACGGTTGCGGCAAACGAATTGCGTTCCGCAGGAGCCCGTGCGGTCGCCGCCGGTCTGAACGATTGGATGCCGGAGTCGATACGGCTCGTTTTCAGTGCGAGAGAATAATGTCAGACCTTTTTATTTCACGGGACAAGGCGGAAAGCGACCTGCTCTATGCAGCCGCTTTTATCGGTGAACGGATCAACAGCGCTGACGGCCGCAGTACCGCAATGCTCGCCGTCGTGCCGAGACTCTCGAAGCGTGGCGAGGTAGATCTGGCGGCGGAATTGGCGAACGCCGTTGTCGATCCGTTCTCACGCGACAAGTTGCTGACCTCGGTCGCCGAGGCTTGCGCGTCGATCGACGACGACGAGTACGCGCTGCAGTTGGCCGATGCGGTGGACGACGAAGGACTCCGCCTCGATGCACTCGAACGCATAGCATTGATCAAGGTCGAGAAGGGCGAGGCCGAGGCGGCGAACGGGCTTGCCGGACAATTGCTCCATCCCGATCGTGTACAGGCCGCGTCCGCGGTGAAGGCAGCGGCGGACGGCAATATACACGAGACGATGAAAGATGTCGCTGCCATTTCATTTCCGTCATCGCGTGTATGGGCATTGCGTGCGATCGCATCGGCGCGAGTTGAGGCAGGCGAAACGGATGCGGCACTTAAGTGTCTTGAACAGGCCCTCATTGATGCCGAGGAGATCGAACATGATGAGGAACGCATAACTTCGATATGCGAGATCGGCAATGTTCTTGTTCAAGCGGGGCGAAATGACTTGGCGGTAAAGGCCTTTGCGGCCGCGCGTGAGCATACGTCAGCACTCGATAATATTCACCGCGATCACCTGTTTTCGGGTTGTGCTTTGGGGTTCATCTATGCAGGTGACGAGGACCTTGCGGATGAGACGCTGGACTTGATAACCGATAAGACCCAGATCGCATCTACGCTGGTCGGGTTTGCCCGGGACGAGTGGCGGCGGGATCAAAAGGAGCAAGCCGTTGAGACGCTCGATGACGCTTATCAGGTTCTTTGTTCGCAGCGTGAGATCGAGACGCGGGATACAAGGGCAAAGAATGCGCTGATGTCGTCGGTTGCCGTGCAATATGCAGGATTCGCAGTGCCGGAAAAGGACCTGCAAGCTGCCGAGGAGATAACTGATCCGTCCGAACGCGACAGTGCGCTGTCGCAGATCGCTCAGATCCTCAGCACGCAGAATGCCGGCGAACTTGCACAAAATGCACTCGAACGGATCGCAGAGCCTTTTGTGAGGCTTGAAACCATCATTGCAATGAGCGATGCAAAGCTTCGGTCGAATGATGATGAATCTGCCGCCGATCTTTTAGCGAGCGCCGCCGAACAGATAGGATCGCTGCCTCAGGCGACATCGCGTTCCCATTTTCTGAATGAGGTCGCCGCACGGTATTTTGCACGCGGCCGTGCCGATGCCGCTCGCGAAGCGGCATTACAAAACCTTGCTGTTATCGCCGATGTGCGGGATGAAAGCTCGCAGGCATCGCTCATTGCCGATCTCTCCGATCTGTACGGTGAGGACGGGCTTGAATTCGGCGACGGCGAGCGTGAGGCGGTCGCCCGATCGATGCAAAAGTTCGCTTAGCGGTCAAATGTCGTTATTTACGAGGTCGTTAAAGGTGTCGCGCTTTCGTATCAGTCTCGGAAGTCCCGCAATATCTATCAACACAACGGCGGGCAGGAACCGGCCGTTGTACTGTGACGCCTGTGCGAGCGAATAGGCTCCGCAGTTGAGCAGTGCGAGTATCTCATCCGGCCGGACATTCTCGGGAAGCAGCCTGTGATCGGGCAGTCTCATTCCGCCTTCGATATCAAAATAGACATCGCCGCCGTCACAAAGCGGGCCTGCCAGCTTGTACGGCGAATCGTGCCGCTCGCCTGCCCGCTCAGCTGAGATCAAATGGTAGTACCACTTGTAGGTTTCCATTGAAAGGAGGATGTTGAAACCTGCGTCGGTCAGCAGCCAGTGCTCATCATCGGCCGAAGCGGCATCGGCGCTGACCGGCCGTGTCTTGCGGTTGCGAACGGTCGTCAGGCAAATGCCCGCATCGGCGATGATGCTGCGGCCCGGTTCGATCAAGACCGTAAGATCATTGACAGCGTGGCTCTCAGCGGCCTCGTGCCAAGCAGATGCGATCGCTGCGTAAGGCTCGTAATCAGCGGCGAGCAAACCGCGTTGCTCGGGCTGCATTACGGGCGATGCTTCGCCAAGATGATCGACCGGGAAGCCGCCGCCGAGATTTATGTGTTCGAGGTCGATGCCTAGCTCTGTACGTATCCGGACAAGCATATTGCAGAGAACCTTGAGGGCCTCCGTATAAACGGTCGGGTCGGAATTTTGTGAGCCGACGTGCAGGTGGATGCCGCACAAGTTGAGGTTGCTCGATGATCTGTATTTTGCGAAGGCTTCTAACGCCTCGTTAGGCATCATACCGAACTTCGACGTGAGCAAGGCGGTCTGCAATCCTGAATGCGTTTTTGATTCGATCTCCGGCACAAGACGCAGGCTGACATTTGCTTTCATGTCGAGATGTTGCGCCGTTCCTTCGATCAGCGTGAGTTCGTAAAGGGAGTCGGCTTGTATTGCGTAAATGTTATTTCGGATCGCAAGTTCGAGTTCCCAAGCCTCCTTGCTTGTACCGTTAAAGATGATCTGCCGGCCTGAAAAACCGGCTTGTAAAGCCTTCCAAAGTTCTCCGCCCGAATTGACCTCTATGTCAATGCCCGCATCGCGTATCGCGCGAAGGACGCCCATCGTTGACATCGCTTTTGCGGCGTAACAGATCTTAAGCGGCGTGGGCAGCACGTCGCCTATTTGCCTCAGTCGGGCAATGTTATGTCTGATCCTTGCCTCGCTAAAGACAAAAAGAGGAGTGCCGTACTCTCGTGCAAGCTTGACCGCATCGATCCCGTCAAGGTGTAAGCGGCCGTCGATCAACGAGAGAGAAGTATTATGAGACCAGAAAGCTTTCGTACTCATCTTGCGGTAACCAAGTGGTCGTCCGAAACAAGGACCTCATGAAACGATCCGGCGGGATCCGTCTTTGGCGGTTTATCAGTAACGAAGAACCTATAGGTCAGAACGATCAGATGCGTCCGTCCGTCCGATCTGAAACGCGCTTTTTCAGCCGCTTTTTCAGCCGCCTTTCGTAATAGCGGATGTCCGGATAACACGCGAGTTGATGTTACGGCACCGCTGCCATCGATCAGAATCTGGATCGCGACATCTCCCGCAGCAGCCACAGCCCTTGCGGCCGCAGGAAATGCGGGACGCGGCAAAGAGAGAGGTTCGACAGTATCTAAACTGAGGCCTGTTCCGCGCGGATACAGCCCGGGCAATGTGATCGGCAGCTTTCCCATCGTATTTCGGCGGCCGAACAGGACTTGAGCGGTCGCGCGCTGCAGGCTCGGCATATCGCCGTACGACACGATGTATGTGCGAAGCTCGGGGAACGATGAAAGGATATAAGGGTTGCCAAAACTCACGGCGATCACATTCTTTCCGGCCGCAAGCAAACCGCGCACGATCGACGCGCCTGCTTCGGGTATGCCGACGCTGTTCTTTGCACCGCTGCGTACACGCCCGTACATTGCCACGACGATCGAATCGGCGGACATCGCTGCGTTGCGAGCGGCCGCAAATTCTTCGGCAAGAGAATTTTCCTGCAGATAAAAGGATGCCAGGTCTTTCGCCTCGGGAACGAGCCGCTTTGCGGCGGAATTGAACGGCGCCATCGTTACAGGACCATCAAAGCCATTCGAGAAACCCAAAAGGACCGTCTTTTTTGTCGCGTCGATCGGCAGGGCATCCGCATCGTTCCGCACTAGCGTTATCGCCTTGCCTGCGATCTCATCGCTAAGCTCTGTGACGTCCGGCGTCGAGATGATGCGATCGAGTCGGTTTATATTTGCGAACCTTTCCTTGAACAGCCCAAGCTCGAATTTCCATGCAAGCTGCCGACGCACCGAATCATCAAGCCTCGACCACGGAATGCGGCCGCTTGCCACCGCTTCGGACAGGCCGCGGATCATCGCATCGGGATCTGACGGTTTTTCAAGGATGTCGGTGCCCGCAAGAAAAGCCCGGACGGCGGCTTCCTCTTGAGTAAAATACAATGTCAGGCCGCTCATTGACATAGCGTCAGATACGATCAATCCCTTAAATCCAAGCTCATTGCGCAGGATGCCTGTTTGTATCTTTTCCGAAAGCGTTGCAGGTATCGTGGCCGTTTGATCGACGATCTCGGAGCCAGCTTCAGCATCGCCGCCTTTGTATTCACGCAGCGGTTTTATTTGCTCGTTGTCGATCTGCGGAAGAGCAATATGCCCGACCATTACTGAGGCGATGCCGGCTTCGATCGCCTTCTTGAAAGGGAACAGCTCCACTTTGTCGAGACGTTCACGCGGCAGATCGATGATCGGAAGCCCGCGGTGCGAATCGACCGCCGTGTCTCCGTGTCCCGGAAAGTGCTTTGCGGTCGCGAGCACTTGTTGGCTCTGCACGCCTTTGGCAAAGGCGACACCGAAGCGGGCAACATCGGCCGGATCCTCACCGAACGAGCGAACATTGATCACCGGATTTGCAGCGTTGTTGTTCACGTCGAACACCGGTGCGTAAACGTGGCGAATGCCGAGAGCCTTTGCCTCGCGTCCGGTTACGATGCCTGCTCTTCGGGCGAGTTCAGGGTCGCCGGCCGCTGCCATCGCCATAGCCCAAGGCAGATTAGTCGCATCCTCAAAACGCATTCCGATGCCGGTCTCCGCATCGAGAGAGAGCAGCAGCGGTATCGCCGCATTCTCCTGCATACGATCGCCGAGAATCGCCGTCTCGTAGATCGGGGCACCAAAAAAGATGATACCGCCGATCTTGTTATCAGCGACCTGCCGCTTTAATCCCTGAAAAAAGGCACTGTCCTGATTGGCGAACCTTGCGTTAATGCCGATATGGATCAACTGGCCCACCTTTTCGGCTACCGTCATCTTTTTAAGTAACTTATCAGCTTCTCGCCATGCCTTCTTGCTCGGCTCGAAGCGCGGTAAAGCCTGCGCCCGAACTGGATCTGCGGCAGAATTCGCGAGCAACAGCGTTACAAGTACAAGGCTAAGCAGATATCTCATTCTTTGACGGTATGATGAGCGACGCAATGAATGCAACAGCAAGTGTGATAATACTGCCGAGCAGGGCATACCACGTCCAAGCGAGTTTCGTTGCCAACAGAACGTAAAGCATAACTGCTATACTCACCAACATCCCGGCGAGCGCATGCTTTTCATTGGCCTTTTTCATAAATGTACCGACGAGAAAGACGCCAAGCACCGGCCCGTTGATAAGCGATGCGACCGATAAGGCCAGATTGAGGGCCGATTCTCCGGTGTTCATAAAGGCTATTGCGACAACTATTTGAACGATACCCACGATAACGGTCAGCCAGCCGGCGAGACGAACAAGATGCCGGTCGGAGCTTTCGGGACGAAAAGGCTTGTAGAGGTCATTGACGGCAGTCGCTGCGATAGAATTAAGTGACGACGACAGCGCCGCCGCAAAGATCGCCGCTACTACCAATCCCGACAGTCCCGCAGGCATATGCTGCGTGATAAAATCCGGAAATACCTGGTCGCCTTTCAGGAACGGGAAATTTGCTGTGAACGAACTGCCCGCGACGCCGGCCTGCGCATATTCGGGCGAGTTGAAAGGAGCATAGAAAGCGAACAGCAGAACGCCGATGAAAAGAAATCCGATGAACTGCGCAAGTACGACGGCTCCGCTGGAAAGCAAAGCTGTTGCGGCGGAAAGCGGCTTGCTTGTGCACAGATAACGTTGAACGAGGTATTGATCGGTGCCATGCGTTGACATCGTCAGAAAGCAGCCGCCGAACAGGCCCGCCCAAAACGTGAACGCCTTTGTCATATCCAGCCCGAAATCAAAAACACTGAACTTGTGGAACTGTTCACCAAGCGAGATCGCACCCGAGAATCCGCCGTCAATGTGTTGTATGAGCACAACGCCCGCAGCCACAGCACCTCCGATATAGATAACGAGCTGAACGACCTCGACCCAAATGACCGCTTCCATGCCGCCATAGAATGTGAAAACGATCATCACTACGCCCAGCAGTATCACCGAGGCGATTATTATCGTGTTCGCGTCGGCAGCAGGGTCGAACGACTTGTAAACGGCAGCAAGCACTATCGCGGTCAGCAAGAGCCGAACGCCGTCGGCGACATTCCGCATAATGACGAAGAGCGCCGAAGCGAGCATCTTTACCGATGAACCGAACCTGTCACCGAGCAGCTGATAGACGGTTTGAAGCTCGCCCTTAAAGTACAGCGGTATGAAGATGACCGAGATGACAATGCGGCCGAGCATATACCCGAAGACAAGCTGCAGGAATTGAAAGTTGCCGCTCTTCGCGAACGCGATGCCCGGAACGGAAACGAACGTGATAGTGCTTGTCTCCGTTGCGACGATCGACATTGCGATCGCCCACCACGGGACATTGCGATCGCCAACAAAATAGTCCTCGGTCGTTTCTTGCTTGCCCGAGAACAAGATGCCGAATGCCGTGATACCGATCAGGTACCCGAAAATGATGATCAGATCGAGCAGTTGCATAGTTCGGTCATCCCTTTCTCAATGATTCGATCGCGTTTCCGATCGAGTATCCGTTCTCTTCTAAGATCGCCGACGCATCAGCACGACTGAGGCCTTCGACCTCGTGCATCAGGATACGTACGGCACGGTCACGCAGTTTGTCATTGGCCGCACGCACATTTGTCATGCGGTTGCCGGTCACGTAGCCGAGTTTTATCATGGCGACGGTCGAGATCATGTTCAATACCATCTTCTGTGCGGTGCCTGCTTTCATACGGGTCGAGCCTGTGATCGCTTCAGGCCCGACATTGATCACAATGGCGATCTCGGCGGCCGTTGTGACAGGCGAATTGGGGACGCATGTGATGCACGCGGTGAAGCAGCCGAGCATTCGAGCAGATGCGACCGCTCCTATCGTATAAGGGGTGCGGCCTGAGGCCGCTATGCCTATTACTGAATCGAGTGCCGTTAGGCCGCGGCTTGCAAGGTCATGTGCTCCTGCATCCCGATCATCTTCACTCGCCTCGACCGCTTTGTAGAGAGCGTCTATGCCGCCCGCGATCACGCCCTGCACAAGTTCATACGGGACACCGAAGGTCGGAGGAAGCTCGCTTGCATCGAGTACACCGAGCCGTCCGCTCGTGCCCGTGCCGACATAAAAAAGCCTGCCGCCGAGCTTGATACGTTCGACGACACGGTCTATCACCGACGCAATATCCGGAAGGGCCTTTCGTACCGCTGCCGCGACGAGGTAATCTTCGTCATTTATCAGACGAAGGGCGTCGATCGTCGAGGCCTTATCGATATTTGCGGTCGCAGTATTCTCTTGCTCGGTTACCGGCAGCATAGTGTCTATTTCAATGCGGCAAAGTCGTTCAGAGCCATCAAAGCCGCCGCCTGTGCGGGCGGCATTTGTGGCTCAGCAAGCGCAGCTCCCGGAGCGACGGCCGAAATGATCCGCTTGATCGGATCAGTAAGGATCCTTCCTGCTTTGAATACGCTGCCGACACAGCCGATCGGGAATTCCGTTTTTTCAAGCCCAAGTTCTCTTATCACCGCGATGGCCGCTTCAGCAAGTTCGTGTGCCGCGTCATTGATTATCGCAACGGCGATATTATCACCCTCAAGCGCGGTTTTAACCACAAGTTCGGCAAATCCTGCGATTCGGCTGTTGTCCATCTGCGGCGAATAGATCGCGCCTATCAAATTCTCGGCGCTTGACGCACGAAAATACTCCGCAGCCCGCTCGCTGAGTTTCGTTGCGGGGCCGCGGCCATCTGAGGCCTTTGCGATCCGATGAAGGGCATCTCCGGCGATACCTCGGCCGCCGCCTTCGTCTCCGGCGATCGGCCCCCAGCCGCCCGCCATAGCACGGCGCCCGGAAGTATTCACTCCCATGCAAGCAGAACCTGTTCCGGCGATGATGACCAAGCCTGCTTCGCCAAGGGTCGTGCCGAAGAGGGCAATATCGGCGTCCGTAACAACGGTCAGTGTCTTGAGCCGGAAACGGGCCATAAAACTGTCCCTTACACGGGCCCGAATATCGCGGCGTCTTACGCCGGCAAGTCCGAGCGTGGCAGCAACGATATCCCCGCGAGACACATTCGCAGCGTCGCAGGCTCTGTCGAGTGCATTCGCGATATTTGCGACGGCGGTTTCAACGCCTACGCGAAGCGGATTTGAAGGGCCGCCTACTGCTTGGCCGACGATCTCCTGCTTGTGATTCATCAGCGCAACAGATGTTCGCGTGCCGCCGCCGTCAACTCCAAGATAGAGTTGAAACGCAGGATCGGATGAAAGATGTGGGGATCTTGGCATAGGCCGTTCGGTCTCGCCGGGACTTAGCCCCTTCGCACATATCCTCACGGAAACTTGACATATAATCAAATTTAACAGAGTTTATAGAGTTAATAAGTAATCCTAATCGTACCGCTATGGAGATCAGACAGCTAAAAGCGTTCCTGGCGATAGCCGAGGCAAAGACGTTCACGGCAGGAGCCCGCCGCGTTGATGTAACGCAGGCAGCGATATCAATGCAGATCAAACAACTCGAGGACGAGGTCGGGCTTCCGCTCTTTACGCGAACACCTCGACGGGTGATCTTGACCGAAGCAGGTGAGTGTCTGCTGGATCGAGCTCGAAAGATCCTTCGCGAACACGATACCGCACTTGCCGAGATCGCCGAGATCGCCGGGGCCGAACACGGGCGCCTGCGGATAGGCACGGCATCCGCCGAGTTTGCGGCTCAGCAGCTGCCGCATATTCTCCAGGATGTTCGCGGACTTTATCCGTATGCCGAACTTACGGTAACAACGGGTACGAGCCAGGCCTTGGTCGATAAGATAATGCATGGCGAGGTCGATATCGCATTCGTGTCGCTGCCGGTCGATAATTCATCTGTTACGACCGACCTGCTTTTCAGCGATGAGATCGTCGCGATCGCTCATCCGTCGCACCACTTGGCGAATGAGAGGTACATTTCCGCAGCGGCGCTGGCGGGCGAGAAACTGATTCTCGGACAGCGCGGCGGCAACACACGCAGGATGATCGATGATTTCTTTCATGCTGCGAACGTCAGGCCGAATATTGTTATGGAACTATCGCGTCAGGAAGCGGTCAACCAGATGGTCGAGAACGGCATGGGTGTCGGAACTGCAGGCGCAAAGACCATTGCCGGTGAGATCCGTGAAGGCAGGCTCGTTTCATGGCTCATCGAAGGCGCGCAGATCAATTGGGAATTAGGGCTTGCGCGATTGCGCGGCGGCTACTTTTCGCCGATCACAAAGGAGTTCGTCCGCCTCTGCAAAGAGAGTTTCGAGGCTCGTGAGAAAGAGCTTAAGGCGAAGAAGTAACGAACTGCAGGTAAAGATCGAATGTACGGGTTTTCACAAATTAAGTCGGCTCTCTTTCTGATCTGCGTTTGCCTGTGTCTGTCTGCGTTTGATATTTCGGGGCAAGGGCTGCCGACCGCAAAGCCCAAGTCCGTCGGGATGTCGGCGGAAAGGCTCGCGCAGATCGACGCGCTTGTCGAGCAGGACATAAAGGACAAAAAACTGCCGGGTGCCGTCGTGCTGATCGGGCATCGCGGCAAGATCGTTTTTCGAAAAGCCTATGGCAACCGTTCGCTCGTGCCTAATGTCGAGCCGATGACGATCGACACGATATTCGACCTCGCATCGCTGACCAAGGTCGTTGCCACCACGACATGCGTTATGAAGCTCATCGAGGACGGCAAACTGCGGCTCAATGACACCATCGGCAAATACATTTCCGACATCGACGATCCCGCCGCAAAAAGCGTCACTATCGGGCAGCTGCTCACGCACACCTCGGGCTACGCTCCTGATTTCGACCTAAAAGAAAAATGGACAGGCCGCGAAGGAATGCTCGCCGCATTGAAGAAGGAGAAACTCCGCACGCCGCCGGGAACAAAGTTCGTTTATTCGGACATCGGGTTTATCGTTCTCGGGGAGATAGTTCAAAGGATCAGCGGCGAATCGGAACATATATTTTTCTCGCGGATCTCCAAACGTTTTCTGACCAACGACACTCTATTTTTTCCATTCGATCCCGGCGACAAAATGGTTGATCAGTATAGTGCAAAGCAGACACTTGCGCTGGGGGGAAGGTTTGATCGCATTGCTCCCACGGAGGATGTCAGAGGTCAAGGAAACTATTTGGGAGCAACGTTCGATGGAACGGAGACTCAGGGCAGCGAGATCGTTCGAGGCCGCGTTCATGATCCGACGGCATTCAGGATGGGCGGTGTCGCGGGTCACGCAGGGCTTTTTTCAACGGCGGACGATCTGGCACGGTTTTGTCAGATGCTGCTGAATGGCGGTGTGGCGCCGGAGCAAGTCAGTACCGGTAGCGGCAGCGATCGTGTTCCGAGAAAGCAGCTTAGGAAAGACCGTGCCGCTATCGCTCCGGGTTCTGACGGGACTCGTATTCTTTCGGCCCAAACTGTCGCGATGATGATGCGGCCCGTGGTGGTCAGCGAAGACGGTGCGGCACGCGGACTTGGCTGGGACATTAACACCGGCTTTTCGTCAAATCGCGGCGACCTGTTCCCGCTTGGCTCGTTCGGCCATACGGGCTTTACGGGGACAAGTATCTGGATAGATCCGACCACGAAAACGTTCGTCGTATTCCTTTCAAACAGGGTTCATCCGAACGGTAAGGGCGATGTTACGCCGCTGCGTGCAAAGATCGCGACGAGCGCCGCTGCGGCCGTAGAAGACACTCCCTTCGCAGTGGTCGGTAACGCGGAAAGCAACTATGCTGCTCGTATCGGTGCACAGATACCGGCGTTTATCGAGTACAAGAGGCGTGTTGACGGCAATTCACCCGAACCGATCCGGGTTCCGATAACCGCGGCCGTTCTGAACGGCATTGATGTGCTTGCTCGCGACGGTTTTAGACAGCTTGAAGGCAAGCGTATCGGCCTCGTAACCAATCAAACGGGCAGAAGCCTCAACGGAACACCAACGATCGATATCCTTTTCGGTGCAAAGAATATAACGCTCGCGGCGCTGTTCGCCCCCGAGCACGGCATCCGCGGCGAACTCGACCAAGAAAACATCTCAGATGACAAGGATGCAAAGACCGGTTTGCCGATCTATTCGCTGTATGGTGAGACGCGAAGGCCGACGCCCGAGCAGATCGCGAACATTGATGCGTTCGTTTACGACATACAGGACGTAGGGACGCGCTTTTATACTTATACGGCGACGCTGAAGAATATCCTTGAAGAGGCCGCAAAGGCACATAAGAAGGTGTATATCCTCGATCGCCCCGACCCGATCAACGGCATCAATGCCGAAGGGCCGACGGCCGATGCCGACAAGCTTTCATTCATCGCGGCGCACACCGTACCGGTACGATACGGCCTCACTATAGGCGAACTCGGCTTGATGATGAACTCCGAGCTCAAGATCGGTGCCGATCTTGAGGTGGTTAAGATGGAGGGTTGGCGGCGCGTGATGTGGTTCGACCAAACGGGCCAGACGTGGGTAAACCCAAGCCCCAATATGCGTTCGCTTACACAAGCGACGCTTTATCCCGGCATCGGCTTGCTGGAGACGACGAATGTCAGTGTCGGCCGCGGAACCGATACGCCGTTCGAGGTCGTCGGTGCCCCTTGGATCGACGACCGGAAGCTGGCCGCGTATCTGAACAGCCGCTCGATCAAAGGCGTACGGTTCGTGCCTGTTGATTTCACGCCGAAAGCATCGGTTTTCAAGGGCGAGAAGTGCAGCGGGATAAACATCATTATCACGGATCGCTCGGCATTCAATTCGTTCATGACGGGCATCGAGGTGGCGGCTGCTCTTAGAAAGTTATTTCCGGAAACATGGCAGCCAGCGAAATTTTCGAGGCTTCTTGTAAACGATGATGCGTTCTCGGCCCTACTTTCAGGTGCAGATCCGAAGGAGATCGAAGCATTGGCTCGGTCGGGAAAAGATGAATTTAATTCACGCAAGGCACCGTATCTGCTTTACAAATGACCGCTTTGGGGTTATAAGGTTTTTAAGTTTCACATTTTCGTTACAATTAGTTCTCCCTTAACTGCTTTGTCAAAACAGTGCAAAATAACGTACTAACGGCAATAACGAAAATTTGAATACCTTGCCGAATACTTAACGTTTTCTTATGGCAAATTGGATCAACGAATAGACTTCTGACACAGGATGGAGAGTTATGAGTAAGAAAAATCTTGTATCGATCGCAGCAGCGTTAATGCTGTCGGTATGCTTTGTCGGGATGAGCTTTGCTCAGGAGATAACCGCCAGCATAGTAGGAACCGTCAAGGACAATAATGGCAGCTCCGTTGCCGGTGCGACGGTTGTTTTGTCAGACCCATCGAAAGGGAATGCAACGGTTCGAACCGTTACCACCGACGGGGCCGGTGCATTTTCGATACCCAATGTTCAGGTCAGCACCTACCGTATGACCGTCGAAGCGCCGAATTTCAAAAAGTCGGTTACCGATGGGATAAAGGTAGATGTAGGTGCGCGGCGCACAGTTGACATTCAATTGGAAGCCGGCCGTATCGATGAGACGGTGACCGTTAACGCGGACTCGGTCGGCGTAGAACTTTCGACGCCGACGACCGGAACCACGATCAACGGTGATCAGGTGCGTGAATTGTCATTGAACAACCGCAATTGGGTACAGTTGATCGCAATCGCTCCGGGTGTCTCGAATGATCTTTCCGATCAGGTCTATACCGGTACCACCAACCCCGACGGTCAGGCAAACACCATAAACATTTCCGTCAACGGCGGGCGCAGCAGTCAGAATACCTACACTGTCGATGGTGCGGACGTTACCGACCGCGGTTCGAACATCACCATTCAAGCTTATCCTAGCTTGGACTCGATAGGTGAGTTCAGAGTTCTCCGCTCGCTCTATCCCGCAGAATCGGGGCGAAGCGGCGGCGGCCAGGTCAATATCGTGACACGTTCCGGTTCATCGAAGTTCCATGGATCTGCGTACGAGTTTGTTCGTAACGATGCCTTTAACGCGAATAATTTTCTCGTAAACACTCTAGCAAGCCCGCCGTTCGGAAGGAATTCCGACGGAAAGGCTCGCCGTGCACCGTTTCGGTACAACGATTATGGCTGGACGCTGAGCGGCCCTGTCTATTTCTTGAAGTTCGGTGAACGCGACCCTGAGGACGGACATTTTGGACGTTGGAGCAAGACGTTCTTCTTCTTCTCGCAAGAGTTCAGGAAGGATCGCCGCTTCTCAGCCGCATCGACGGTAAATGTTCCGACCGCCGACATGCGCAACGGTGTTTTCCCGATCGATGTTTGTATCGCTAGGGTTTGGGTGCCGGCAGAAAATTGTACCGTTGGCAATCCGGGCCGCCTTCCCGCAGGAACACCGATCCCGGCTGCAATGTACAGCCAAGCGGCATTTGCCTATTTGAACGGTATTTACAAGCAGCTTCCTCTACCAAATGCCGCAACGGCTACGAATCCGTTCGGAATGATAACTTCGATCAGAAATGTCTCTGATTTCCAGCAAGAGATCATCAAGGTTGACCATAGTTTCAGCAGCAAGCTGTCCGGTTATTATCGCTATGAGCGTGATCAGATCCCGACGATCGATGGTAATTCGCTGTTCTCAAGCGGCGGCGGCCTTCCGGGTGTTTCAACCACCTCAACGAATTCTCCGGGAAGGACGCATACGGTTCAGTTGACCTACGTTGTGTCGCCTAACGTGATCATCGATGGTCGATATACATTCGGTTATGGAGCGATCCTTAGCAAGAATATCGGTTTGCTCGCTCTTGCGAACACGCAGGTGCCTATCACACTGCCATTCGTCAACCAACGCGACCGTGTGCCGTCGATCAGCGGCCTAGGTCTCGCAAATCTTACGAGCTTTGGCCCGTACAACAACTTTTCATGGAAGGGTAATGCGAGCGGAAGCGTTACTTGGGTGACCGGTGATCACATAATGAAATTCGGCGCTACTTACTCAAAGTATCGCAAGAATGAGAATGCTTTAGCAGGAAGCAATGAGGGCCTATTCAGCTCTTGGTCCGCAACGCTTGCATCGGGTGTTACCAGCAGTACGGCTAATCAGACATATCAACGTTGGGCGAATTTCTTGGTTGGAAATGTGCCGGCCAACGGATTCTCTCAAGCAAGTTTTGACTACACGGCCGATCTGCGCCAGATGGCGTTTGAAGGCTTCGCTCAGGACGAATGGAAATTCCGAAAGAATATGACGTTCTATATCGGTGCCCGCTACTCCTTCTTCGGGTCACCGTGGGACAAGAACGGACGCCTGTCGAACTTCGTTCCGAGTCTTTGGAGTGCAGCCAATGCACCGCAAGTTACCGGTGCCGGTGTTCGTGTACTGAATGTCACGGGTGTTGCGAACGGAAACTGGTGTAACGGCGTTATCGTTAACTCGCAGAACTATCAGGTTGGGGCGGGCGGCATTCCGTGCCAGCCGACGCAATCTCCATACGGGAAGTTCGTGATGGATGTGAGCAAGAAGGATATCGCTCCGCGTGTCGGTATTGCGTGGGATCCGTTCGGCAAAGGTATGACCTCGATCCGTGCCGGATACGGGATCTATCACGAGCAGGTGCTGAACGGTACGTTCCTGCAGAACATCGGCCTTAATCCGCCGTATCAGGTTACTGCTGTGAATCCGACAGCGACGAGCCTTGATTCACCGGCATTCGGCCTCTCAGCAACAACGACCGTACAGAGCCTTCGCGCCGTGCAGTCGAATTGGGAGACGCCGTATATGCAGCATTGGTCGCTTGATTTTCAGCAACAGCTTGGAAAAAGCACGATGTTCACGGTAGGATATTTCGGGTCAAAGGGCACAAATCTCATCGGTCTGACCGAAATGAATGATATCGTTCCCGGCAAGGCATTGAACACTATGTGTGCACGAGGCACTGCTTATTACGGCCAGTCGCCGGCACCGACGCTGGTTCCATGCCAAAATCCGGGATACGTTTTTCGAAACACCTCTTCTGCTCCGGAAAATCCGAATGGTACCACGACCGATATCCTGATCCTCGATCAGATCAGGCCCTTTAAGGGTTTCAGATCGATCGCGATGGTTCAACCGCGTTACGGCTCTAACTACCACAGCCTTCAGGTTTCTGCTCAAAAGCGGTTCAGCGGTGCCTCGCAGGTCAATCTGGCTTATACGTGGTCGAAGAACCTCACGAATAATGCCTCTGACCGGTCGAATTCTCCACAGGATCCGTACAACATCGATGCCGAGTGGGGCAGAGCAACGCTCGACCGCCGGCACATTCTGAACGTGAACTTCGTTTATGAGCTTCCGTTCTTTAGAAAGCAGAAAGGTGTCGCGGGCAAGTTCCTCGGCGGCTGGCAGATGTCGGGCATCGTCAGTTATATGACGGGATTGCCGTTCACCATCACGACGTCGAACTTTGATCCTGCGGGTACGGGCCTCATCAATGCGAATCCGGCCGCACGGCCCATCACGTTGTGTGATGTGAATTCAGGCGGTGCCGGTACGTGGCAGCAGTACATAAATACAGCATGCATCCAGAGGAACCCGACCAATACTGAAAACACACGTTTGCTCGGATTGTGGCCGAACCAAATGGGCAACACACCCCGAAGCAGTGTGAACGGGCCCGGAACGCGGCGTGTTGACCTGACCCTTGCGAAGAACATACGCTTCGGTGAGCGCTTTGCAGTGCAGTTAAGAGCGGAGTCGTTCAATATCTTCAACTGGGTCAATTTTCGATCGTTCTCGAGTCTTAACAACACCAGCACGTTGTTCGGGCGTATCAGTGCAGTTCGCGACCCGCGAACGATGCAGTTCGGCGTGAAGGTTAGCTTCTAGTTCCTTTACGCTCTCGGATCGGCCTGCGTTCGTTTATTCGGATGCAGGCCTTTTATTATGCGAATATAGTTGCATTATGGTTCCACATATCCGCGGCATTCTGGGCGAAAAAGATATTACGGTTGAGTTTATTGAAAGCTTGATCGCGCGGGTCTCAGAAACTGATGCTGACGTTCCTGCCGCTGTGCGTTTGATGCCGGGCTTTATCGATATGCACTGTCATGGTGCGGTCGGTTTCGATGTGAACACCGCCGATGCGGACGGCCTCGAACGCATCGGCAGATTTCTCGCGAGCAAAGGCGTCACCGCGTGGCTTCCGACGATCGTGCCGGATAGTGATGATGCTTACGAGCGTGTCATCGGTGCGGTTAATGAGGCCGTCGCGCGACAGCAAAATGTACCCATTGCTCAGATCGCGGGTGTGCATTATGAGGGCCTTTGGGCGAGCGAGCGGATGTGCGGTGCGCTTCATCCGCAGTATTTCCGTTCCGCTGACGACCCGTCAAACCTTCCGCGGCCTGAGCAAGGCGTCGTAATGACGACGTTGGCACCCGAGATCGGCGGCGGCATTGAACTCATCCGCAGGCTCCGCGATCTCGGCTGGATAGTTTCGATAGGCCACACACAGGCTGATGCGGATATTCTTGAACAAGCGTTTGATGCCGGTGCTCGCCACCTGACGCACTTTTTTAACGCGATGACGGGAATACATCACCGTGAACTCGGGGTTGCCGGCTGGGGCCTTGCAAAGGACGGCGTAACGTTCGACATCATCGCAGACGGCGTTCATGTTCATCCAAGCATCGTATCAATTGCGTGCAGGGCAAAAGGTGGTGCGGGAGTTTCGCTTATAAGCGATTCTGTCGCACCGACAGGCCTCGGCGACGGCGAATTCAAGCTGTGGGGCGAGACGATAACCGTCACAGACGGCAGCACCCGCAACGAACGCGGAAGTATTGCCGGTTCCGTGATAACAATGTATGATGCCGTCATAAGAATGCTTGAACTCGGGTTTGATTTCAGCGAGGCTGCTGCGATGGCGGCCTCAAACCCCGCGTCGGTCCTCGGGTTGGAAGCGGAACGAGGCGCGATCGCGGCAGGGAAGCGCGCCGATATCGTTCTGCTCAACGATGACAGGTCGATCGCGGCCGTTTACATCGGCGGGCAACTCGCGGCATGACCTCGGTATCGCTTCGTTCGTGATCGGCCCGTCACCGGCGTGTTGTGTAAAGAATTGTAAAACACGCGCATAACAAAGGTTTTTGGCGTAAAATGCAGCTAATGAACAGGATACTCTTGATCGACGATGATGAGGAGTTATGCGAACTCGTTTCGGAATATCTGACGGTCGAGGGCTTTGAGATCGACGCCGTGAACGACGGTGAAGCAGGCCTGAAAGCCGCACTTCAGAACGGGCACGACATCGTGATCCTTGACGTTATGCTGCCGAAGATGAACGGCTTCGACGTGCTGAGAAATCTTCGTTCATCCTCAAAGCTGCCGGTGCTGATGCTGACTGCCCGCGGTGATGATATGGAGCGGATCGTCGGGCTTGAGATAGGCGCGGATGATTATTTGCCGAAGCCGTTCAATCCGCGTGAGCTTTCGGCAAGGCTCAGAGCGATCTTGAGGCGAACCGCCGCCGGAGGCGATGAGGCCGGCGAACGGCTTGACGTTGATGACATCCAGCTTTCGACGGCTTCGCGTGCGGCCTTGCTTGACGGTGCGGACCTGAATCTGACGTCAGTTGAGTTCGATCTTTTAGCCGAGCTTCTTCGCGAAGCCGGCAAGATCATTCGGAAGGAGGACCTTAGCGAACGTGTCCTTGACCGCAAGTTGTCGCCCTTTGATCGAAGCCTCGATATGCATATATCGAACCTTCGCAAAAAGCTGGGGCCGCGTGCTGACGGAAGCGAGCGGATAAAGACCGTTCGAAGCGTCGGTTACATCTATACGCTGGTATGAAGTTATTCGTAAAGATCTTCCTTTGGTTCCTGATCGCGATCGCGTTGATGTTCGGCGTCATCTATTCAGTTACGAATACGTTTCAGACCGAGCCGCTCGTTAATCGCTTTGAGCGTTCAACGCGAAACCAAATGATCGTCTATGCAGAGACGGTCACACAGATAGCGAGCTATGGTGACGAGCAAGGCGTACGTGCGTTTCTTGCGAGGCTCCGCGACCGCGAACCGCCGCGGGTCGTCAACTTGGTTGGCGACGACGGGTTTGTTTGGTTCGGCGATACTGCGGCCGCGGCTGTTTCGGCACCGGTCATTGAAAAGACGCGTCAAACCGGCCTTGCAGAGACCGACTTTAGCGATGAGGAGCATTCGATCGCAGCCGCTCCGGTAAGATTTCCGGACGGGCGCCGATTCACCTTGGCGATACAATGGGAACGCAGCGCGCCGCCGCCGCTGTTCTTCGGCACAGGCATTGCACTGGCCCGCTTTATCATTTTTCTGCTCACGTCCGTATTGGTTTGTTATTTGCTTGCCCTTTACCTCACGTCGCCTATCCGCAAGCTGCGTTTTGCGGCAAGGCGTTTGGCCGGCGGCGATCTGAGTACGCGAGTTGCTTCGCAGGTCGGGCACCGTCGCGACGAGCTTGCCGATCTCGCACGTGACTTTGACCTGATGGCCGAAAGGATCGAGACGCTTGTAACTACACAGCAGCGATTGAACCGCGACATATCGCACGAGCTTCGCTCGCCGCTTGCGCGGATGAATGTCGCGTTGGAGCTTGCAAAACAAAAGCAGGGCGACAATACGCTGCTGCTCGAGCGCATCGAGGGCGAATCGGCGCGGCTTAACGAGATGATCGAGAGCATTCTGACGCTCGCCAAACTCGAAAGCGGGAGCGAGAACTACGAGAAGCGGCGCATTGACCTCGATGAACTTGTGCGCGATGTTGCGATGGATGCACAGTTCGAGGCCGAAGCGAACCGCAAGAATGTCGAGTTAAAGGGCGTCGATCCCTGCACGGTCATGGGCAGCGAGAACCTTTTGCGAAGTGCTGTCGAGAATATCATCCGCAACGCCGTCCGTTACACAAAGGAACGTACTTCGGTCGAGGTTTCGCTTCGCCGGTCGAACGGCCATGCGGTTGTCGCGATATCAGATCACGGTGGCGGCGTTCCGGATGGCGAGATCGAGAATTTGTTCAGGCCCTTTTATCGTGTCGGTGAAGATCGAACGCGAAAGACGGGCGGCATCGGGCTTGGGCTTGCTATCGCTGAGCGGGCCGTCAGCGCTCACAAGGGTACGATAAAGGCCGCGAACAAGAACGGCGGCCTTGAGGTAGAGATCACACTGGATGCTGTTTAACGCCTCACCTGCTTCGAGCCGTGATGAATGAGCGTATCGAGAGAACCAGGAAGCCCAGGCATAACAACGACATTACGATCTGAGAAACGGTCGCTGCAGTGTTCGCCGCATCTCCGAACGGATAGACGAACCGTATCAATGGGAAAAGGACTCCGATGAGTGCCAGCAATACAGCTATATGCATGATGTGCCGGCGCATATTCACTCTCCGGATCGCCGAGTGCCCCAAGACCAGGAATGCGACACCGAATGCGGCAGGTATCAGGGCAAAATAGTTCGTTGAGCCATTCGCGAGTGTGTAGCCGTATGCCAAGATGCCCGCGAATATCAAAAGCCTTCCGAACCACGTTGCTGTAACGGGCATATTCATTTCGTTTTATCGATCGAACTGAGAAGTTTCGCTGCTCGTTCAGGATCGATCTTTTTTAGTATCTCATACTCGGCACGAGTTGAGGGTGAATAATTCGATCCTATTCGGACTTGTAGGCCTGTAAAACTGATCAAAGCGAACCGGCAACCAAAGTTTACCGTGGCGGCTCCCCACCTACTTATTACCACGCATCTGGTCGATCATTTCGGCGATCCTGCATTTCAAATGCTCGGTGATCAATGCATGATCGTCGATCGATCCTCCTGAACCGGTACCGCCGGTTTTGATGACGTCCTCAGCATAGAATGGCTCACCGATCATGATCGTGACCTTTGCCGGCCTGATCCGAGCCGAGCCGCGAGGCCACACCTTATACAGGCCGTCCAATGCGACCGGCACTATCGGTACATCAAGAGCCTGTGCAAGAATGGCGGCCCCTTTTTTAAAGCTGTGGAGTTCTCCGTCGAAGGCGCGTTCGCCTTCCGGATAGATGTTGAGGATCTTTCCGTGCTTGAGGCCGACGGCACCAGCCTTCATCGCACGCATCAGTTCGGTATCCGGATTTACCGGAACGACATTCAGCAGGCGAGCGAGAAACTGCATAGCTCTGTTCTCAAAGAATTCACTTGCTCCGACGTGGAAAATACTGCTGAAAAGCCTGCGGTCATAACTCGAACAAAGGACGAACGGATCAAGAAAGCTCTGATGATTCGGACAAATAATGAATGAACTGAGACCGCCCTTCTCGACCTTACGCTCCATAGCCGCGGTCAAGTTACTTCTGCCTGTAACCTCAAGCCGCATAAAGACCTTGCAGAATAAATAGAAGCATTTATAAACGCACCATGCGAAAGTTGAAAAGAACGGCCTCGACCGCAAGATACCTCGTATTTCGGGCAGATCGACATCGGCTTCGCGTACTATTCGATCCCAATTCAGGTCGATGGTAACGCCTGCGGTGTGCTCGCCGGCGTATTTATTGACCATGCCGATAAGGCCGGCGACATCGAGCGTTGTGGCCGCTTCCTCGTTCTCAAATTCGATATCGAATGCCTGCTCAAGTGCGGCAAATGTCTCAGCCCGGGCGAGGCTGTCAAGGCCGAGGTCAAGTTCGAGGCTCATCGCCGGATGCACAATATCGGCTTCCTTAGCGTTTTGGCGTATCGCTGTGACGACTGCAGCCGCAGTAGGAGTTTCCATCAAAGCATTGTCGGCATCGGTGAACGTCCATGCCTTTACCTCTTTCGCCTGTGTAGAGATGACGCCCGATTCTATCTCTTTCTTAAGCTGAAAACGCTTGATCTTGCGGGTCGCAGTTCGCGGCAGCGGCTCGGCACGAATGATGTAGTCGCGAACACGCTGATATTCCGGAAGTTCACGGCCAAGACTGTCCAGCGCGTGGCGTATTGCTTCTTTCGAATTGGCGATCTTCTCAAGTTTGAGGTATTCAAAGTCGGGAACGACGACCGCTGTCAGTTTTTCGGCTCCGCTTCGGCCTTCAGATTCGTCGGTGATGCCAATGACGGCAAGCTCGGCGACCATCGGACACTTCAGATAATGGACCTCAAGGTCCTCCGGGTGAACATTCTTGCCCGATGAGAGGACTATTACATCCTTGCCGCGCCCGACAATATAAAGATGTCCGTCAACGAGTTTGCCGAGATCGCCGGAGCGAAGCCAGCCATCCTCGGTAAAGGTCTCTGCCGTTGCCTCAGGGTTCCGATAATAGCCCGAAAAGACCATCGGGCCTTTGATCAAGACCTCGCCGACCCCTTCTGCGTCCGGATCGGCGATCTTTATTTCGGCTCCGCGCATCGGCTTACCGACGCTGCCGACACGATTGTCGTTCTCGTGAGTGGCCGTCGCGGCGCCGCTGGTCTCCGTCAAGCCATAGGCTTGTATGATAGTGAATCCAAGTTTGTGGAAATCGATGGCCACGGCCTCATCAAAGCGAGACCCGGCCGAAGTTGCGATGCGAAGTCTGCCGCCAAACCCCTGATGCACCGCGGAGAAGAAGCGGCGTCCGAGGTTGATGCCCGCGGTGTTCCGCAATACGCCGTTGAGCGCCAGCATGAGACGAAAAAGCATTTGAGCGATCTTTGGCTTTGAAGCTGCGGCATCAAATATCTTCTTGTGAAAGAGATACCAGAGCCGAGGAACTGTCGTTAAGATCGTAGGCTTGAACTCCTTCATCGCCTTCGAAAGTTCGTCCGGCGTCAGCTCTTTAAGATAACCGACCTCACAACCGTAAGTTGTTGCGATCCAAAGGTTTACGATCTGCAAATAGTTGTGGAATAAGGGAAGCAGGCTCAGTATCTTTTCCTTGTCTGTCAGTTCAAGGACGTGGTTGACGCCTTCGAGTTCCGCAAGAATGTTCGCATGGGTCAGCGGTACACCTTTTGGCGTACCCGTCGTGCCGCTTGTGTACATCAATACGGCCATATCCGGCCCGTGAGCTTCCGGTATCTGCGAAATGAATTCCTCGGGATACCTGGTCGCTGCCCAATCTTCAAAACGATCAAAACCAGCAACGTCCGTTTCCATATCCCAGACGACCGCTTTGATATCGTGGCCGAGCCGTTCTCGGATTGATACGAATCGCTCGATCTGGTCCGGTGAAAGAAAGGCAGCCTTTGCTTCGGAGTTGTTCAAAAAGTTCGTTATGGTCTCGATCTCGCCGTGCGGGTCGAGCGGGACAATAACGGCGCCGTGATAAACAGTGCCGAGATATGAGATCGCCCATTTAGGATGATTTTCACCGATCAGGGCGATCCGTTCGCCCTTCGCGACGCCTTCGGCGCCAAGGCGCCACGCTATCGATCGCAGTTGGTCAAGCAGTTCGCCGAATGTGTAGGTCGCGGCATCGCTGCCGACGATCCGCATTGCGGTCGAAGAACTGTGCGACTCGAGTGAGTCAACCAGGCGTTCGCAAAAAGAAGCAGGCATAGACTTGCTTAGATTAGAGGCATAAGGGCATCATTGCAAGGACGTTTTATGTCAGAGAGTCAAAAGATCAGGGCTTTTAATTGAACACCTCATCGGATATGCTTTGCTAAATGTCGCCGATAGTTATCACGCTCATCCTGCTGCTCGTTGCGATCATACTGTTCGCGACGGAAAAGATCCCGGTCGATATCGTGGGGTTGCTGCTGGTGATGGCGCTTGTCGTTACGCGCGTGCTGTCGGTGCAGGATGCAGTCGCCGGTTTCGGGAATGACATAATCATTACCATCGGCGGATTGTTCGTACTTGTCGGCGGCCTTACCAAAACAGGGATCGTCGATGCTCTCGGCCGGCGTATGCACAAGGTTGCCGGCGAGAATGTCTTTGTGCTTACGGTGCTCACGATGGCAGTCGCTGCTATCAGCGCTTCGGTGCTTAAGAATACAACAACAACGGCTATGCTCCTGCCGGTCGTGCTAGGGTTATGTACAAAGGCAAAGATCGCTCCGTCAAAATTGATGATGCCTTTGGCATTCGGGGCGATACTTGGCGGAAGCTGCACTCTTATCGGCACCTCAACGAATCTGGCCGTAAGCGGCGCGATACAGCGATACGGCCAAGCGCCTTTCTCGATGTTCGAGCTTGCACCTGTCGGGTTGATCATGCTGCTCGTCGGTATGGTGTATATGCTGACGCTTGGCAGAAGGATGCTGCCCGATCGCGGAGCCGAAGGATCGCTGACCGATCAGTATCGGATGCGGGAATACATATCCGAGCTGATCGTCCTGCCCGGATCGCCTCTTGACGGCAAGACCATTGCCGGAGCGGATCTCAGCAAACATCTCGATCTTAACGTCCTCGGCATTATCCGCGAGGGTGAAAAGATCATTGCCCCGAGCTCGACCGAGCGGATAAGGCGGCGCGATTCACTCATAGTGGAAGGTGCATTGAGCGACATTCTCCGCGTCAAGGATGAGGTCGGCCTTGAGATCAAACCGGATTTCTTATTGAGCGACACAGAACTCGAAGGCGGAAGCGTCGAGCTGCTTGAAGTGCTCGTGATGCGCAATTCCCGGCTGTTGAGGCGCACACTCAAGCAGCTTGCTTTCCGTGAACGCTATCAGATGACCGTGCTTGCGATAAACCGGCATGGGCAGACATTTGTTAATAAGCTGAGCGATATCGAGATCGCATTCGGCGATGTTCTGCTCGTACAGGGAAAACGGTCCGGCATTGAACAGCTTGTGAGCGACAGCGATCTGATCATCCTTGAGGATGTTACAAGTGCAAAGCCGCGTTCAAGCAAGCGAAGGTGGGCTGTCGCGTCATTTCTGCTCTTTCTCGGGTTGTCGCTTTCGCGCGTTGCGACCGACCTTGAGATCCCTTTAGCTATCGCGGTTCTAAGCGGAGTTATGCTTCTGCTTGCGACACGAACGGTCGAGGCGCGTGATATTTACGGCCTTATAAATTTTCCGGTTCTTGTATTGATCGCTTGTATGATGAGCTTCGGTGTAGCGATGGAGAATACCGGTGCTGACAAGCTGCTTGCGGGGTTTATAAACGATAATCTGCAGCAATTCGGCCCGCTTGCGATCCTTGGCGGATTCATCATTCTCACGGTCTTGCTCACGCAGCCGATGTCCAATCAGGCGGCGGCGCTTGTCGTATTGCCCGTTGCGGTTAAATCCGCGATAGCTCTTGGAGTGAACCCGCGGACGTTCATCATTGCGGTCACTTACGCCGCGAGCTTTTCGTTTATAACTCCTTTGGAGCCGGCCTGCGTGATGGTCTATACGCCGGGCCGCTATCGTTTCTTTGATTTCGTAAAGATCGGTACCATAATGACCGCCGCGGTATTTGTGGTGGCAATGCTGCTGGTACCCGTATATTGGCCGTTCTAAAGCTTCTGTTTCGCTGGCACACGCAGTCTCAGAGCATTAGGCACGATCTCATAAACGGCCGGGAGTTTGCCGGGAAGTTCGCCGTCGGTCTCGATCAGTATTTCTGCATTCGGGTCTGCGGGCCTGATCTCAACGCGTTTCGCCTGCATACTTTTCACTTTGCTTAGTGAGGTGTGAGTGCCGCGATAAAGCGTATGTGCGTTGAGTAGTATCTCGACCGTGCCGAGGTCGCCGACGTTGATAATGTCGAGCTTGCCGTCGCATAAACTTGCATCAGGCGCTATCAGCATCCCGCCGCCGAAATAACGTGAATTTGCAACACAGAACGCCAAGGTTTCGAGAGGCCGCTCCTCTTTTTCGTCGATCTTTACATATACCGTCACAGGTTTGGGTGACAGCGCCTGGATCAATGTCGATACGGCAAAATGCAGTTTACCGCGCAGGGCATCGCCGGGCAGCCATTTGAACACCTCAGTAGATTTGACGCGGCGGATTATCTCAGCCGCAAGCCCTGCGGATGAGACGTTCAAGAAGATGCGCGTCGTCGCAACTCCATTCGTTCCGACAAAGGTTACGCGGCCGATGTCGATGCGTCTTGTTTCGCCGGTACGCAGTGCGGCCGCAGCTTCCCGGTTTGACAGCGGAATTCCCAAAGAGCGGCGCAGGTCGCCGCCGGTGCCGGACGGCAGAATGCCGAGCTCGGTATCAACACCCGACCGAATAATTCCGTTCGCGACCTCATTTATCGTGCCGTCGCCGCCGCAGGCAATGATAAATGTTCGGCCGTCGCGGGCCGCACGTTCGGCGATCTCTGCAGCGTGGCCGGGCGAGCGGGTGAATGCGACCGCGAACGGCCCGAAGTGGGCACGCAGGTCGCCGGCGGTCGCAGACCATTTCTCCCGCGTATTTCCGCCCGCTGATCGCGGATTTACGATCACGAGCGGCAGAATTGCGTCTGCTCCGTTCGAAGATTCCGATCTTTGGGTCACGTTGATTGTGTAACTTTTTTTATCCGACTAGTCAAAGCACGAAATGATCACACCGGATCGCACTTCACTTTATCGTTGTATCTCGAAAGGTGTATCCGAAGCAGCTGTGTTACCCGAATGATCCGCAACTGTCACGCGCAGTACATAGCGGCCGGCGTCAAGCCCGGAAGTGTCAAGCCAATCTTCGGCATAGTGCTGCCCTTCAACACGATTCGTAACTATGTAGTTGAATATCGTAACGCCTGTCGCTCCCGAGTGGCTTTCATCCGCATAAACGAAGGACACCGCATCATTTGACGGCATTCGGTCAAAAACAAGCGTCCATTGCTGTTCGGTCAGCGGTATGCCGTCGCTTTTTATTATCTGATATCCGGCTTTGTAAATGCCGAGGCGTCGCCGTTCAGAGTTACCGTCAACCTGGTCATATGCCCTGACAACAACACGGACACGGCCCGGAAAGACGAAACTCCGCTCATTGACAGGCTTTGTGACCGGAGTGAGTGTGCTGTCATAGAAGTTGACCGATTCGATCACGGGCGGCCTCGTGTCCGTAAAGCCCGGAAGGACTAGCGCGTCGATGGCGTTCATCTCTTGTCCGGCACGGCCCGCTATCAAGTGGACGTGGTTCATCGGATTAAGCGTCCCGATCCGTTCACCTGCAGTGAACTTCGTACCGCGCGGCACGCGGACGTTGACGATATTGTTCGCAGCGTCCCGCTGAAAAATGAACCTCTTATCGCCGAAAGGAATGCCGTTCGAGTCGCGCCCTAGCCGTATATGAATGTAACCCATCGCCGGCATGCGGAGGAGTTCGCGGAGCGTGCCGAAATTCTCCGCACCCACAGGGCGAAGCACCTTCTCTGAACGCACGAACCGTGCTGTTTCGCCATACGCTCCGGCAACGTCAAGCCCGTTGTGAAACCAAACATTCGATTTCTCGGGCGTCATCAAACCGCGGATCTCCGCGAGCGTTCCGGCAATATCTCGTTTTGCGTCGGGCGGATCGTAGGGCCACCGTGCAGGCTGCTCAATGCGGAAATCTTCAGGCTTGTCCAGCATACCGGCGCGATCGCTCTCGGTCATCGAATGGCCAGTATTTTGCGAGGTGATGCGGCGTAAAAGGCGATCATCGCTGTCAGCAACGAAGACATCGCCGTTCTCGCCTATCGCAATACCTGAGGGCCTGTTAAAGCGAGCATTCTGCAGCCGGCCATCGATCATGCCGCGTTCGCCGCCGGCGACGGTCATTACAACAGGCAGAGCGGCCGCGCCGAAAGCTCGGATGCAATTGCCGTCCGTGACGAAGAACGTGCCCGTGCTGTCAGCCGCGATGCCTGTCGGAGCGGTGAATGAAGCGGAAAGCAAAGAACCGTTCGTTGATCCCGTTTCACCGCTGCCCGCAACGGTCGTTACTGTACCGTCCCGAGCGATGGAGCGTATCCTGCGATTTCCCAGATCGGCGACCAGCAGCATGCCGTTCCGGTATGCAAGCCCTGCGGGCGTGTCGAATTGTGCCGCAACACCGATGCCGTCCGCAAAGCCCTGCGTGCCGCCTGCGAACGTAGTAACGCGCCCCGCTGAGATCATGCGAATTCGATCATTGTAAGTGTCCGCAACAAAGATCGCACCGTCGTCCGCAACCGCAATACCGATCGGCGCGTTGAATGTTGCCGACGCGGCGTCGCCGTCATCCATTCCCGCAACTCCTTCGGTGCCGCCGATCGTTTCAATAGTGCCGTTCTCATCGGCTCGTTTTATGGTATGCGAACCCGAGTCAGCGATCAGCAAACCGCCTTCCCGATCAAAGACGATCATCGAGGGAGTATCGAGTCCGCGCACAAAGATCTCCGGCCCTTTGGCCCCAAGACGCGAGATCGTTCCGGCATTACCGTCAGAAAAATAGACGACACCGTCTTTAACGGCCACACCGAACGGTTCGCCGATGCTCTTATCGAGTCCGGCATCGGTATAAACGTTTGCAAGCGGCCTTTTGTTACTTGAAAACCGCGTACACGACGTTGTACAAACGGCAAGTAAAATGAGCGATATGAGCTTGGTGATCCGAAAGAGTGTCATTATGCGGCCGGAGATGATATTGCTGAACAGCGGTGCATTTTGATACTATAACCGCGCGCTTAGCGATTATTCAAAAAAGGAGATCTATCTATGTTTTCATTACAGGACCTATTGGGACAGGCACAAGGCGACGAAGCGGTTTCGGAGATCAGCCAAAATGTCGGTGCGGAACCTTCGTTGGTAAATTCGGCTATACAAATGGCTTTGCCGGCGATCATCGGCGGATTGGCAAATAACGCTTCTACGCCATCGGGTGCCGAAAGTCTTAACAACGCACTCGATCAGGATCACAGCGACGGCGGTGTGCTCGGTAATTTGGGCGGCCTCGCCGGAATGATATTCGGCGGCGGCCAGAATACTCCGGCACCGCGTCAGGCTGATGCCGGCGGAATACTCGGGCATATTCTGGGCAATTCACAGGGGGCTGTGGCTCAGGACGTTGCTCAGCGTTCGGGAATGAATATCGGACAGGTCGCACAGATCCTGATGTTTCTTGCCCCCATCGTTATGGGATATTTGGGTAAGCAAAAGCAGCAGCAGGGAATTGGTGCGGACGGACTCGGCGGGCTACTCGGCGGATTGCTCGGAGGTTCGGCGGCAACTGCTCCGCAGTCGTCAGGCAATGCAGTTCTCGATATGGCATCGTCCGTACTTGATGGCAACCGGGACGGTTCGGCAATTGATGACATCGCTTCGATGGCGTTCAAGTATCTGACCAATCGTTAGGATGCCGACAAAAGGTCTGACCGACGGCCGTTCGCTGCATTAAGCGGACGGCCGCCTTTGCTTTTATTCGTCAGTATCGGGCAATGCTTCTTTGATCACCCACGCATAAAGCGTCGGCAATATCAGGAGTGTCAGAAGTGTCGATGTAATGAGGCCGCCGATGACAACTGTCGCAAGCGGCCTTTGTACTTCGGCGCCCGCGGAGGTCGCGATCGCCATAGGAACGAATCCTAGGCTTGCCACGAGAGCGGTCATCAATACCGGCCTCAGCCTTGTCATTGCTCCTTCGTTGACGGCGTCACGTACGGATACGCCTTTCTCGCGAAGATAATTGATAAAGCTGACCATTACCACGCCGTTAAGCACGGCAATGCCGAATAGGGCGATAAAGCCCACACCTGCAGAGATCGAGAACGGCATTCCACTGAGCGCCAACGCGAACACTCCGCCGACGATCGCGAACGGAATGCCGGTATAGATCAGCAACGCCTGTCTCGCTGATGAAAAGGTCGAGTAGAGCAAAACGAAGATCAGGAACAGAGCGATCGGCACTACGATCATAAGGGTGTCGGTTGCTCTTTGGAGATTCTCGAAAGCTCCGCCCCAGGTCAGATAGTAGCCCGGCGGGAGCTTTACCTGTTGTTCGAGTTTTTGTTTCGCTTCCTGTACAAAGCTTGAGATATCGCGATCGCGGATGTTGGTCGATACGACAATTCGGCGATGTGTGTCTTCGCGCGAGATCTGCGATGCTCCTTCGACCAGTGATATCTCAGCCACTTGCGCGAGCGGCACACGCTGGCCGTTCGAAGCCGTCAGAACAAGATCCTTTACCGATTGGATCGAGCGCGAAGCATCCTCATTGAGTCTCAGCCGGATATCGAAACGCTTTTCGCCTTCGAAAACCTGCCCCGCCGCCCGGCCCGCAAAGATCGACTCGACGAGGTCATTCACATCTTCTACGTTAAGGCCGTAGCGTGCGATCGCGGCGCGATCGGCCTTTACCTGAAGCTGCGGCAGGCCGGTGGTAACCTCGGTCTTTGTTTCGACCGCACCCGCGATCGTTCTGACGACCGCTTCGATCTGCTTCGCCTTGTCCGCAAGTACGTCAAGGTCGTCGCCAAAGAGCTTTATTGCGACGTCGCCGCGCGTTCCGGCGATCAGCTCGTTCACACGCATCTCGATAGGCTGCAGAAAGCCGAATGACGCGATATCCGGGACCTCGGCATTCAATTTGTCGGACATTTCTGCGATAAGCCGTTCTTTGGTCATTCCGGCGGTCCAGTTCTCGACCGGTTTGAGCATCACAAAAATGTCGCATTGATTGATACTCATTGAATCAGTCGCGACAGCGGGTGCGCCGCATTTCGAGACGATGGTCTTGACCTCCGGAAATGCAGTTAGCGATCTCTCCATTTTTGTCGTCGTACGCATCGCTTCGTCCAGCGACACACTGGGCAGAAGTATCGTTTCTATCAACAGATCGCCTTCGTCAAGCCGCGGAATGAACTCGCCGCCGAGATACGGAAAGACAGCGCCAGAGATCAAGACCAACACCAAAGCAACAGCAAAGACCTGCGAGCGAAACTTCATGACGAGTGCCAGCGACGGCGCGTAAATGAGCTTTGCCCAACGGATGAGCGGGCTTTCATTTTCAGAGACCTTACCCTTAAGAACAAGCGTCAGCATCGCAGGAACGTATGTAAGCGAAAGCAAAAGTGAACCGAGCAGGGCAAAGATCACCGTCATTGCCATCGGCACGAACATCTTTCCCTCGATCCCTCGGAGGCTTAAGATCGGCAGATACACTATTGCGATGATCGCAACGGCAAAGACGACCGGCCTTGCAACCTCACGGCACGCTTCGAGTATCGTGCGCTCGGACTGCGTGTTTGAGCCTGCGTGCTGAGCCTCACCTCGGCGGCGCACCGCGTTCTCGACCATTACGACGGCCCCGTCAACGATCAGGCCGAAGTCCAAAGCGCCGAGGCTCATCAGGTTACCTGATACGTTGAAGAAACGCATAAGGGTCGCCGCAAAGAGCATGGACAGCGGAATTATCGTCGCGACAAGCAGTGCACCACGCCAATTGCCGAGCAGCAACAGCAGCACAAGCACGACAAGTACCGCGCCTTCAACAAGATTCTTTTCGACCGTGGATATTGCACGCTTTACAAGCTCAGTGCGGTCATAAAAGGGAACAATCGAGACGCCTTCGGGCAGTGTCTTCTGGATCTCTGCTACCTTGTTCTTTACACGCTCGATCACCGTACGTGAGTTTTCGCCTTTGAGCATGATCGCCATGCCTGAGACGATCTCGCCTTGGCCATCCGCTGAAACAGCCCCTTGCCTGATATTTCTGCCTTCGACGATCTCACCGAGGTCGCGAATAAAGATCGGAACGCCTTCCGGACTTGCCTTGATGACAATATTGGCAATATCTTCGGGCTTTTCTACCAAGCCGATGCCGCGCAGGAGATATTGCTCCGCCCCTTTTTCGATGTAACCGCCGCCGACGGTGCCGTTATTGCGTGTAACTGCTTCGTAAATATCGTTCAGCGTCAGTCCATAGCTTTGCAGCTTTTCCGGCGAGAGCATAACGTCATACTGTTTTCCGAAGCCGCCGTGTGCATTCACCTCTGTAATGCCGGGGACGCTTAGGAGCTGGCGGCGAATATTCCAATCGTGTATCGTGCGCAGGTCGGTCGGTGAATAGTCATATCCCGGAGCGGTCCTGACTTCATATTGATAGATCTCGCCAAGCCCCGTAGCTATCGGGCCGAGTTCCGGCGATCCAATATCCGACGGTATCTGTTCGCGGGCCTGCGAGAGCCGCTCCATCACGAGTTGGCGGGCAAAATAGATATCTGTCGATTCCTCAAAGACGATCGTAACGTTTGAAATACCGAATTTTGATACCGAGCGAAGCTCTTCAACATTCGGGATGCCGCTCATCGCGACCTCGACCGGAAAAGTGATCTGCCTCTCGACCTCGAGCGGAGCGAGGCTCGGCGCTGACGTCAGCACCTGTACCTGTACGTTGGTAACGTCCGGCACTGCGTCGATCGGAAGGTTTATGAGATTGTAAACGCCGGCGCATGCCATGATAGCAACCATCATCAGAACGACGAGCTTATTCGTTACGGAGAACTCAATGATCCTGTTCAGCATCTTCCACTCCTAGTGATCGTCGCCGATCGCACCTTTTTCCAATTGCGTTTTCAGGACAAAGCTTCCGTTGGTAACAACGCTCTCGCCGAACTGAAGGCCTTTTACTATTCGCGTGTAGCCGTCGATATCTGCTCCTGCCTCAATGTTCCTGACCTCAAACACGCCGTTCTCACTCGCGCGCGGGACGAATACGATGGTTTGGTCACCCAACCGTTGCACTGCCTCACTGCGGACGAAGAGCTCTTGATCGCCGGTATCGGATATTCCGGTGTAAAAGCCAACTTCTGTGAACATTCCCGCGCGGAGCCTTCCGCCGACATTAGAGACCTCAAGCCTCACACGCGCCGTCCTTGTTTGTTCGTCGATCCTCGGATCGATAAAGCTGATCCGGCCGTTTACCGTGCCGACGGACGGCGTTCGTATCTCGGCTGCCGAGCCGATGCTCAAGCGGTTCACGCTCACTTGAGGGACGTTCGCGATCACATACACCGTTCCGAGGTTCGAGATAACGAATACGGGCGTGTTGGCCTCGATCCCCGCACCGGCATTGAATCTCCGCTCGGTTACCATTCCCGAGATCGGAGCACGCAGAGCAACGAGAGACGTGTCCTGCCCGTGGTCGGCCGGCTCGTCGATCGAAGCACTGAGATCGCCGTAAGATCGCATTTCGTCAACTATGTGTGCAAGATCTTCTCGCGAGGTCTCCACCGCTGCTTTCGCCTCTTGGATCTCCTTATTCAGCGAGATATTTGACTGGAACTCGTACTCGGCTTTGGCGGTCCTGTATGCCGCTTCGGCGGCGACGAGATCCTTGCCGGCTCCGGCCCCGAGATCAATGAGCTTCTTCGTCCGCTTAAGTGTTGCGTCCGCTTCGTCAAGTTTTGCTTTCGCCGCAAGGACATTCACACGATTCTCGGTTCTTTGAACTCTCTCCATGTTTCGCACTGCGAGTTCGAATTGTGTCCGGGCTTCGTGCATCTTGCCGTGAAGCTGTGCAAGCTGAGGGGACGAAATAGTGGCCAGGACCGTGCCGCGCTCAACATGATCGCCGACGCCGTAGCGGACACTCTGTATTCGTCCGCCCACAAGCGGTGTAGCCATTTCCGTACGCTCCGGGTTCAGCTCAACCGTGCCTGTTACATAAAGGAGCGAAACAGCGGGCCTCTGGGCAACTTGTTCGGTCGTGATATTTGCCGCCGCGGCCGCGTCAGGTTCCAAGCGCACTTCCTGTACCGGCTGAAGGCCGTCGTGATGTGCTTCCGGTTCCGAAGCCGCAGTGCGATCAGCGGTCCCTGCACCGTTCCGTTTGATGAGGATCCAAGCCGAACCGAGAAGCAATATAGCGATGATAACGCCGGCCGTTATCATCCATGCTAATGCGTTGTTTTTAGGACGTGCCTGTTCGGGGTCTTGAGACACGTCATTATCTTTTCTGATGTTCGCTTGATCCTCTACGGGATCCATACTCTCGTTTGACATATCATTGATCTTTGAATTTCAAGCCCACCGCGATGAAAAGGTCGGCCTGTGCCTTGTAAAATTCGGTTAGGGTTTCGGTTAGGTCGTTGTTCGTCTCCAATAATCTGCGCTGTTCGGCGATGAGGTCGGTTACCTTAAGTTCGCCGATCTCATAAACTTTTCGGACGGTCTCGATATTCTTGAGAGACATCGGCAGAACGGTATTCTGAAGGCCGTTCAGAGCTTTGCGCGAAGCCTCGACGCGTCGAAAAGCGGCCGCAACTTCGCTTTTTACGATCTGTTCGGCAAATACCTTTCGTTCTTGTGCTTGCCGGATCGCGATCTCAGCTTCGGCCTTTGCACCTTGGTTGCGGTCAAATACTGGGATCGAGACGCTCACACCAAAACTGAGGCTTCGGTCGCGTTGGTCAAAAGGCCCTCGCGGATCGTCAATCACCGATCTGCCATACGAAAATTTTGTGGTTGCACTCAATTCCGGTTTACCTTGCGCCTTGGCGAGTCGAAGGCCGGCTGCCGCAAGGCTCTCTTCGAGCAGTGCAAGGCGTATTTCCGGACGTTCGTTCAATGCTGAGGCGATGCCCGACTCGAGGGACGCCGGAAGATAAGGTAAACGGGCGGTCGAGATATCTTCCTTTAGGCGAATTGGCGTCGTCGGCGGAAAGCCCGCGAGAAAACTCAGGCGAGAAAGTGCCGCCTGCAATCGCCCTTCGATCAAACTGCGTCTCGCACGAAGGCGTTCGACCTCTGCCTGAAGAAGATTTAGTTCGAGCGGCGGTGTTTCGCCTTCATTTACGCGGATCTGTACAATCCGAGCGGTTTCGGTGTCAAGCTCAAGCAGTTCTTCGAGGACTTGCAGTTCCCGGAATACGGAAAGTGCGTCGGAGTACGAATCGAGGACCTTTGCGACGACCGCTCGTTGTTGAGCCGCGATCTCTGCCTCACGGATCGCAATGTCCGCTTCGGCCATCTGAATGCGGCGAACCCGAACGCCGTAGAGATCGAGCGGCAGAGCGGCACCGACGGTAAAGGCCCCTTCGCCGCTATCGCCGACGAACGAACCTACCGCTTGCTCGACGTCGAGTGTCGGATTGCGTCTCGATCCTGCCTGAAAACGGCGTGCACGCGCCTTGTCGGCCTCAAGCCGCGCGATCCTGATCTCACCGTTCGAGGCTAGTGCTTTAGCAACCAGCTCGTCGAGTGAAATGCCGTCGGCTTGGCTGTAATAGGTGTCGAAGACCGGCTTTATCAGCTTTCGGCTGCTCGCGCCGGATCGCTCATTCGCCAATTCCGCATTAGTAAATGCACCGGAAACGGTCGTTTGGCCGGCCGCCTGCTGCACAAATGCCATACCCGCAAGTACGGCTCCCGAACAAATGAGTGTTCGGGCACACTTTCTAAATTTCATTCCTGATCTGCCCGTATGCATCGCACACGCGCGGTGTGCTGCATCGTCAAAGATTTATAGCTGGTGCTCTGCCGCAGCGAGAAAAATGCTCGCGGCGGATGCACTGTTCGGCATTAAGAATCGGCCGGCAAATTGCGGCGGTTGGGTGAGAGGGCTTACGCGGGACGGTTCGTATTGGTCGTACTGCATTTCGAGGACACAGTACTCTTTTATGGTCGCGGCCGTTTCAAGATCAATGACGATCAAAGGGACAACGATATGTGAGCAGCCGCCGAAACACTCTGCATCGACGTGTTCCGGTAACTCTGACGGGAAAGGGCTAGAGGTGTCGAGAGTATCGAACTTCGTCTCCTTTTCGGAGAACGTCGTGACGTCAGCCGAAACGGAATCTGCCGTGTCGCTTAAAACGGCGATATGGTCGGCGGGCGGAATGCCTAACGCCTCATTTCCGCAATATAGCTGCAATACCGAGACATCTGCGAGAACATAAAGTACAAAGAAGACCGCCAATAGTCGCACAGCGGTCGGTCTGACTTTTCGCAATATGTTCGATCGGATCATAACCGGCTCGAAAACGCGGAAATAGATTATATCCACAGGCGGGTTACCATAGTCAAAGCGTTATGTTGACGTTTAAGCAGATATTGTTGCTCGCTTGCTCACTGCGAAATGCAGCCGATACACTTGAAACATGGCCCCGAGCAAACGGGAACAGGTGTGAAGCCGATGTCAGGAGAAAATTTCGTTCCCGCACTACGGAACCAACGATACGATCGCTTCTACGACGCCGTTGTTGCCCTAACGACGCGCGAGAAGGCGTTCAGAAGAACCCTGGCCGATCAAGTCGGCGTACGTCCGGGCGATCGAGTTCTTGACCTCGCATGCGGTACCGGAACGTTCGCGATCATGTTAAAGCGTCAGTTTCCGGATGTTGTGATCAACGGACTTGACGCGGACGCCTATATGCTTGAGATCGCTCGCGCGAAGGCCGATAAGGCCGGCTTGGCGATCGAGTTCGAGCAAGCGATGTCATACGAGATGCCTTATGAAGACGGCAGATTTGACCGTGTCGCTTCGAGCCTCTTCTTCCATCATTTGACGCCTGAGAACAAACTGCGGACACTCCGCGAGGTCGAAAGGGTTCTCGTGCCAAACGGCGAGGTTCATATCGCGGATTGGGGACTTGCAAGTAACCGCCTGATGGAGCGTATGTCAGTCCTTGTTCAGAAATTTGACGGATACGAAACGACCGCCGACAGTTTTGCGGGTGCTCTGCCGCAGTTGATGTATCAGGCAGGGTTCGAGAATATCTCAGAAACTCGTTATCTGAACACGGTTTTCGGCACTATTCGGTTTCACAGTGCAAGCAAGCCGCACTGATCATGGATATGGCTAAGTCACAAGCAGGAAACTTGGTGCATTCGTTGAATTTTATGCGTGAGCACCATTGCCGGATGTCGAATTTCCGTTCGTCGAGCGAATGAACAAGCCGGCGCGTTCGGCAATGCGGACCGCTTCCAAACGCGAGTGAGCGTTCAATTTTTTGAGAATGTGCTGAACGTGATTATCGACGGTGTTGCGGCTGATGTGCAGAGCCTTGCCCATCGCAGTGGACGTCTGGCCGGTAGCCAGCAGTTTAAGGATCTCAAGCTCGCGCTGCGTCAATTCGGTTTCGCCCACCGGCGAACGCGATGACTGAATTACGGCGGCAGCTTCCCGCTCCGGTAGATCGATCTCGCTCACAAGAAAATCCTTTACAAGCAGCTCAAGCCTTTTACGCGTATTGATCTGGCGAAGAATATGGATGGTGTACGGGTGTTTTAAGCCGGCATCATCTGCGATCAGTACCGAAACATTGCACCATTGGCGGCCTTTTGGCGTTGTAACCTGCAAGTCGAAGTTCCGTACCGGATTGTGCTTTCCGGCTGCTTCCAGAACGGAGCAGTGTTCTGAACATAGCGTTCCCGTCTCGTCGATGCCGCGGATGACCTCATGGCACGCCACTCCGATCACATCCTGCTGTCGCTTTCCGAGAAGATCTGCGGCACCGTCATTCCAATCGACTATCTGCCCCTCGGCGCTGATGATGAAGGCGGGATCGGAAGTCCCTTCGATCAGACGGCGTATGTCTCTAAGGTGCATAGTGTAATGCCACTACTAAAATGATGCCACAAGACCATTGTTTGCGAACCGTTTGTTTGGAACACTAAACAAGACAAAGATATCCGCTTTTATTGCAATTGGCAAGTGATTCTATCGAAAACCACGGGATACGGGATCAGGGCGCTGGCCTACTTGGCGGGCAGAGAAAGGGCCGCCGTTTGCGGACTGCAAGAAATCGCGGACAGTGAGAACATCCCACCGGTTTATTTGAGAAAGATACTCGGAGAACTCCGCAGGCAGAGGATATTGCGGTCGGTCAAAGGTGTACACGGCGGTTACATCCTTGCCAGGGAACCCGAAACGATCACTCTATGGGAAGTGAATACGATCCTTGCACCCGATCCGTATTTTGATGAATGCCTGTTGGGTGACGGCGACTGCGGACCGCCTCATTCCTGCGTACTCCACGAGGAATGGGACGAGATAAGAAGGATCTTCGTTGATTTTTTGAAAGCTAAGACGATCGCCGAGATCGCTCGAACGATGAATAAGGAAATTCCCGCTGCAGGCATATCAGCCGAAATTGTAGCGGAAGAGAACCATACGATGGAAGGCAAATTATGAAGCAAAGGACAGAACCGCAGTATCGGTACTATCACGTCTTCTTTAGTAAGACATCGTCGATGACGGCCGGAGGGGCACTCATTGCGATGCTTTGTGTCATTTTTCTGACAGGAGCCGTCTTTGGTCAAGACGCCGGTCAGCAGATATTCGAGACGCGCTGTTACAGCTGCCATAACATAGGTGGCGGCGATAAGCAGGGGCCCGACCTTAAGGGCGTAACCGACCGGCAGTCAGAAGAATGGCTCCAGGAATTCATCAAAGGCCCGCAGGCAATGGCTAAGAAGGATCCGGCTGCCGCAGACCTTTTTAAGAAATTCGCCCCGACCGTGATGCCGGATCAATCGCTTACGCCGGACGAGTTTCAGGCGATCATCAGCTTGATCAAGAGCATTACGGCAAATGACGGCACGTTCGTGCCGTCGGGTGCGAAGCTGTCGCGCGAGATCGAACCCGGGGACGTCGAGGCCGGACGGCTGTTGTTCACAGGTGCTACAAAACTCGCGAACGGCGGGGCGGCTTGCAACTCCTGCCATAACCTCAGCGGCGTCGGCGAATTCGGCGGCGGCACTCTCGGCCCCGATCTGACCGCGGTGAACATAAAGTACACCGACCCTGAGTTGATACTTGCGTTAGAAAATCCGAATTTTCCGACGATGAAAAGCCTGTTCGAGACGCGTAAACTCACGGATGATGAGATCGTGAAACTGTTCGCACTGTTTCAGAACTCAAAGCTAAACCATCCGACCGCGAACGTAGTGCCGACGGCGGCTTCGTCGAAGATCGAGCCGGGCTTTCTGATCATCGGTTTTGCGGTCGCGATAATAGCGTTGATCGGTATGAATTTAAGATGGCGGAAGCGTAACCACGGCGTGCGTCAGGAGCTTGTGCGGAGGGCAACAAAATGAACTGGATCAAAGACCTAATCAATCCTAAGACGCGGTCTTGGGAGGAATTTTACCGTAACCGCTGGCAGCACGATAAGGTCGTGCGCAGCACACATGGCGTGAATTGTACCGGCGGTTGCAGTTGGAACATCTACGTCAAGCAGGGGATCGTGACCTGGGAAATGCAGGCACTCGATTATCCGCTGCTCGAGGACGGCCTGCCGCCGTATGAACCTCGCGGCTGCCAACGCGGTATCTCGTTCTCGTGGTATCTTTACAGCCCTATACGCGTCAAGTATCCGTATTTCCGAGGCGCTCTTCAAGACCTTTGGCGTGAAGCGCGTAAGCAATACAGCGATCCGGTCGAGGCTTGGAATTCGATCGTTAGCAATCCCGAGTCGCGGGCCCGCTATCAGCGTGCGCGGGGCAAGGGCGGTTTTCGCCGTGCAAGCTGGGATGAAGTAACAGAGATCATTGCGGCTTCCGTGATTCATACCATCAAAAAGCACGGCGCCGACAGGATCTTCGGATTCTCGCCGATCCCGGCGATGTCGTTCCTGTCGTTTGCGGCCGGTGCCCGATTCCTGCAGCTTTTGGGCGGCGTAAAACTCAGCTTCTATGATTGGTACTCCGATCTTCCGCCGGCGTCCCCCGAAGTATGGGGTGAACAGACCGACGTTGGCGAGAGCGCCGATTGGTATAACGCAAAGTTCCTCGCGATCATGGGTTCAAATCCGAATATGACGCGAACGCCCGACTGCCACTTTGCGGCGGAGTCACGTCACAACGGCACAAAACTGGTGGTGATGGCCCCCGACTTCAGCCAAGTCTCTAAGTATGCCGACCAGTGGATCCCGGTGCTTGCGGGACAGGACGGAGCCTACTGGCAGGCGGTCAACCACGTTATTCTTAAGGAGTATCATTACGATAAGCAGACTCCGTACTTTATTGATTACGGCAAACGGTACACCGACTCACCGTTCCTTCTGGAACTCGTCAAAACAGAGAATGGCTATGAGGCCGGGCAGCTTGTCCGAGCGAACAGGCTTTCGCGTTACAAGGATGAGGAGAACGGTGAGTGGAAATTCCTTATATGGGACGAGCGTTCCGGTGAAGCACGTATGCCCGGCGGCAGCATGGGCCACCGTTGGGCCGAAACCCAAGGAAAATGGAACCTCGAATTCAACGATCCGTCAACGGGCGAGGAGATCGACCCGCAGCTGACACTTATCGATGATAAGTCGGATGTGACGCAGGTCATCTGCCGCGAGTTCGGCACCGATCAGGTCTTTACGCGCGGTGTACCGACGCGAACCCTAAAGACCGAATCGGGTGATGTTAAGGTAACGACCGTTTACGACCTGCTGATGGCTCAATTCGGCGTTGATCGCGGGCTTGGCGGCGAGTATCCGACCGGCTACGACGACGAAGAAAGGTCATATACACCTGCGTGGCAGGAGAAGTTCACGGGTGTTAGCCGCAATACTGTCATCAAGTTCGCACGCGAATGGGCAAGTACCGCTGAGAAGACCGAGGGCAAGTGCATGGTCATCATCGGCGCGGGCATAAACCATTGGTATCACAATAACTTGATGTACCGTTCGGCGATCACGGCGCTGATGCTTTGCGGCTGTGTCGGCAAGAACGGCGGCGGGCTTAATCACTACGTCGGCCAAGAAAAACTTGCACCGGTCGCCTCGTGGTCAACAATTGCGTTTGCAAAGGATTGGATCCCGACCTCGCGCATGCAAAATGCACCGTCGTGGCACTACATCATGAGCGAGCAGTGGCGCTACGAGCGTGAGTTCAAGGAATATTATTCAGTTCCCGACAACTCCGCGGTCGACCCCGAGACCGGAAAGATCGCACATCTGCATGCCGCGGATGTACAGGTAAAGGCAGTGCGTAACGGATGGCTTCCGTTCTATCCGCAATTTGAACGCACCAACGCCGATCTGCTGAAGGAAGCGGCGGAGGCCGGAGCTGTCACGGAGGCGGAGGTCGCCGATCATTTGGTCAAGCAACTAAAGGATCGCACACTCAAATTCTCGGTCGAGAATCCGAGCGCTCCTGAGAACTATCCCCGCGTTTGGTTCATCTGGCGCGGAAACGCCCTGATGTCGAGTGCAAAGGGGCACGAATATTTCCTAAAGCACTATCTCGGGACGCATACGAACACCATTTCCGAGGAGATAGTGGGAGATACCGTTAAGGATATTATGGCCGAGACGCCGACCGTTCCGGGCAAGATGGACCTCGTGGTCGATCTTAACTTCCGGATGGATACATCGGCTCTTTACTCGGACATCGTTCTGCCTGCGGCAACTTGGTACGAAAAGGCCGACTTGAACTCGACCGATCTCCATTCGTTCGTTCATCCGCTTTCGGAGGCGGTGCCGCCGGCGTGGGAGTCAAGAAGCGATTGGGAGATATTCCGCGGCCTTGCAAAGAAGGTCAGCGAATTGGCCGAAACGCATATACCGGAGCCTGTCAAGGATCTTATTACGGTCCCGCTCGGGCACGATTCGCCTGACGAGATCGCTCAGCCGAAGATCAAGGATTGGTCGAAAGGCGAGTGTGAGGCGATCCCCGGAAAGACGATGCCGCACATTAAGATCGTCGAGCGGGATTACCCGAATCTCTATAATCAGTTCATCTCGCTCGGGCCGCTCGCTAAGAAGAACGGCATGGGAGCTCACGGCGTGAAGTACGACGTTGCGGATTTTTACGATGATGTCGTTGAGTCAAAGCAGTTCCCGCTGGTCGAGTGGGGCGGTGAAAAATATCCGTCACTAAAACGGGCTGAAGAAGCCGCGAACATGGTGCTGTGGTTCGCTCCTGAGACGAACGGTGAATTCGCGTACCGAGCGTATCAGTTCATCGAAAAGAAGGTCGGCCGCCCGCTTGCGCATCTCGGCGAGAAGTCGCGAAATGCTCGTGTAACGTACAAAGACCTTCAGGCTCAACCGCGGCGGGTCATAAATAGTCCGATCTGGTCGGGCCTTGTGACGAACGGCCGTGCCTACTCGGCGTTCACTTACAACTACGAGAACTTTGTTCCGTGGAGAACGCTGACAGGGCGGCAGCAGTTCTATCTCGACCACGAAGGCTACATCGCATTCGGTGAAAGCCTGCCCACGTATAAGCCGTCACCGAAACCCGCGGATTTCGGCGACATAAGGCTCAGCACGCAAGGCCCGAAGACGCTGGCCCTGAATTACCTGACGCCGCACGGTAAATGGCATATCCATTCGACCTACTACGACAACAACCGCATGCTCACGCTTTCGCGCGGCATCGAACCGCTGTGGGTCAATGACAAGGATGCGATCAAACTCGGCATCAACGACAACGATTGGGTCGAGGTCTATAACGACAACGGCGTTGTCTGCACCCGTGCCGTTGTCAGCGCGCGCATCCCGCCGGGTGTTTGTATCCAATACCATTCACCGGAACGCACGTTGGGCATTCCGAAGTCGCCGATGCGCGGTAATCGCCGTGCCGGAGGCCACAACAGCCTGACGCGTATTCGTTTGAAACCCGTATTGATGATGGGCGGCTACGGCCAGTTCACCTTCCACCTCAATTATTGGGGTCCGACGGGAGTGAACCGCGATACGTTCATCTTGGTGAGGAAGCTTGAAGAGCTGAAATGGTAATTTTGCCCGGCCGCTGCCGGTTAGAGGGGGCGGGCGGCCGGTCGCCGAGACAAGAAGAGGGGAAATAATTATGGATGTCAGATTACAGATCTCAATGGTCTTTCACTTGGACAAATGTATCGGTTGCCATACATGCTCCATAGCCTGCAAGAATGTTTGGACCGACCGCAAGGGGGCTGAGTATATGTGGTGGAACAACGTCGAGACAAAGCCGGGAACCGGCTATCCGACGTTGTGGGAGAACCAAGAAAAATACCAAGGCGGCTGGGAGAGGAAAAACGGCAAGACCACATTGAAAATGGGTAGTAAGCCGTCGCGGCTTCTCAATTTGTTTCACAGCCCGGCATTGCCGAAATTGGATGACTATTACGAGCCGTGGACCTATAAATACGAGGATCTCTTTGATTCGCCCGAGGGGGCAGATCAGCCGACCGCCCGCCCGATCTCGATGGTTACGGGCAAGTTCATGGACATCGAAGCCGGGCCCAACTGGGACGACGACCTTAGCGGCTCGCCCGTGTATGCGGCGAATGACCCGAACCTCGGAGATCTGACGCCGGAGGAACAGGATGAGCTTTTCGATATCGAACGACTCGTGTTTTTCTACCTGCCGCGTATCTGCAATCACTGTCTGAACCCGGCTTGCGTCGCAGCATGCCCGTCCGGTGCGATCTACAAACGCGGTGAGGACGGCATCGTCCTTATCGATCAGAACGTCTGCCGCGGCTGGAGAATGTGCGTAACGGCGTGTCCGTATAAGAAGACCTTCTATAACTGGTCAACGGGCAAATCCGAGAAGTGCATCTTGTGCTTCCCGCGTCTTGAAACGGGACAGGCACCCGCATGCTTCCATTCCTGTGTCGGCCGTATCCGCTATCTCGGCGGACTGCTGTATGACGCCGATAAACTCACGGGAGCCTTGGCCGTTTCGGATGATGAACTTGTGGATGCTCATCGCGATATCATCCTCGATCCGCGCGACCCGGAAGTGCGGGAGAAGGCGAAAGCGAACGGCATTGACGAGCGGACCCTTGAAGCGGTAGAACGGTCGCCTGTTTATAAATACGTAAAGGAGTGGAAGCTTGCCCTGCCGCTGCACGCGGAGTTCCGCACGCTGCCGATGCTCTTCTACGTTCCGCCTCTACTTCCGGTGATGGCAAAGACCGAGGATGGCGTATATGACACCGCGAACGAAGAGCTCTTCAGCCCGATAGAGAAGGCTCGCCTCCCGATCAAGTATCTGGCGAGTATGTTCTCCGCCGGAAATACCGATCATGTTTCGCTGGCTCTGAAAAAACAGTACGTTGTCCGCCTCTTTAAGCGGCTCGATACTGTAGGAGATATCGATCAAGAGACAGTTGACAGGGCAATGGCCGAATGCGGTATGACGCCTGAAGAGGCTGAAGCTATCTATCGTCTGACATCGCTTCCGACAATGGACGAGCGCGTTGTAATTCCGCCGTCACATCGCGAAGAAGCAATGCAAATGCTCGATGAGGATATGTGGGAACAGAAGGGATCTGCCGGCTTTGGTTTCCGCGAGGCCCCTGCGAGAGGAGCTTAAATGTATAACGGACCTATTCAAACAAGGCGCGATCATGCCGCGAGCGATCCGGTACGGTACGCACAAGAGCATTATAGGGAAACGGCGGAGATACTTGTCTCAAAGGATGCTGCAGCGGTTCCCGCGGAAATGGCGGACATTTTGGAATACCCGCGTGCCGATTGGGCTGAAAAGCTCGAACAGGCAAAACATTCAACGTTCGCCAAGGCTGATCCGGACGGACACTTCGCCGATTTCTGCAACGGAATAGCGGAAATACCGCTTACCGAACTGCAAGAACTCTATACGCGTTCCTTTGACCTGAACCCGGCGTGTGCTCTCGAGATCGGGTATCACCTGTTCGGTGAGGACTATAAGCGGGGTGCCTTTCTCGCAAGCCTGCGCGAGACGCAGGAGGGTTTTGACCTTGGACAGGAACAGCAACTGCCGGATCATCTGCCTGTTCTGCTGAGGATGATCCGCTGTATGGATGACGACGATCTTCGCGGATCGCTTATCAATCTCTGCCTGATACCGGGATTGGAGAAGATCATCAAGAAATTCAAGGAAGTGAATCCGTATTTGGATCTCATCAAGGCCACGGCTGCCGCACTTCGCGGCACTGTTTCCGCAACGGCGATGTCGCGAATGCAGGCCGCCGTCTCAACGTCAACAGAGGTGTCATTATGATCGATTATATCCTGTACATCTTTTTGCCCTACGCGGCGTTCACACTTTTCGTAGTGGTCTCGATCTACCGCTATATCCTTGATCGTTTCTCGTATTCGAGCCTGTCATCACAGCTCCTCGAAGGCGATGAACTGTTCTATGGCTCGGTGCCGTGGCACTTCGGGATCATAGGTGCCCTAACAGGGCATCTTATCGGCTTTCTGATCCCGAAAGAGGTTCTTTGGTGGAACAGCGTTCCTGTTCGGCTGTATGTCTTAGAGATAACGGGGCTGCTTTTCGGGCTTCTGGCTCTTATCGGAATTCTGGCGTTGATCTGGCGTAGGTTCACGACGCCGCGGATCAAGTCGGTAACGACGGTCGTTGACACGGTTGTGATCCTTCTGCTTGGTCTTCAGGTCGTATATGGCGTTTATATCGCGATCTTTCTTCGTTGGGGTTCGTCATGGTACGCATTTGCGGCGGTGCCCTATCTGAGGTCGCTTTTCATGTTCCAACCGGACATCGCAACGATCCAAACGCTTCCGCACTGGATCAAAACACACATAATAGGAGCATTCCTTCTGTTGGCGATCTTTCCTTTTTCCCGCTTGGTGCACATGGTGTCGCTGCCGGTCAGCTATTTGTGGAGGCCGTATCAGGTCGTGCGTTGGAATTGGAACCGGAAAAAGATGCGCGGCCAATATCGGATGGGAAAAGGGCAGAAATCATCAGATCCCAACGCAAAGTCGGGACATGCGGCTGAGATCGCGAGGTGATCATGAGTTTACGGACGCTGATAATTATTTCTCTGTTGGTCACGTTCGTCGGAGCATTCTTCTTGCTTCGGACGAAGTCGTTCGTGATCTATGGTGACCAGTTCGGGTATGAACCTGTGCAGCCGATCAATTTTTCGCACAAGATCCACGCGGGTGATAACAAGATCAACTGTATGTACTGCCACTCGAACGCTGATAAATCGAAGGCGGCAGGCGTGCCAAGTGTTGCAACCTGTATGAACTGCCACAGCAAGATCTATCAGAATCTGACCGATCCGGCACACAAGGCGGACGTGGAAAAGATCTATGCCGCCATCAATGAGAACAAGCCGATCGAATGGGTCAAGGTCAATGACGTGCCTGATTTCGTAACATTCAATCACAGCCGGCATGTGACCGCTAACATTAGCTGCCAGACGTGCCACGGCCCGGTCGAGACGATGGAGCGTGTATCGCAGCAGAACACGTTCACGATGAGTTCGTGCGTAAATTGCCACCGGACTTACAACAACATGGTGATCGATGAGAACGGACAGCCGCAGCCGGCCGCGCCGGGCGATCCAAAGGTGCTGAAACCATCGACGGATTGTGCGGTTTGTCATCACTAATACGAAGGGTCAAAATGACGAACAAACTTTGGAAGCAGTTTATTGACGAAGATGAGTCCGGGATGCCGGATGTGTCGAAGGCCGGCGGCTTCTCGCGGCGGACCTTTTTGGAATTGCTCGGCTACACGACCGCAGGTCTGACGCTTGCGAGCTGCCGTGCTCCGGAGCAGAAGGTTATTCCGTTCGTTCATCAACCGCCCGAAATGACGCCGGGCGTCGCGAGTTGGTATGCATCGACATGCAGCGGGTGCAGCGCGGGCTGCGGCGTTCTTGTTAAGGTGCGTGACGGGCGTCCGATAAAGGTCGAAGGCAACCCCGAGAACCCGATCAACAAAGGCGGCCTTTGCCCCGTAGCCCACTCGCTCGTATTCGGGCTTTATGATTCTGAAAGGCTTCAAGGCCCGCGCATCGGTCAATCTGCGGCCGAATGGACACAGGTCGATATGCAGGTCGCCGATAAACTTGCCTCCGTAAAGGCCACGGGCGGCAAGGTCCGATTTCTGTCGCGGACGATCACCGGCCCGGCTTCAAAAGCAGCCATCGATAAGTTCCTTGCGCAGTTTCCCGGCTCTAAGCACATCGTATATGAGCCTGTCTCTTTTTCGGCTATCGCAGATGCTCATGAAAAGACGCACGGCGTACGGGCAGTTCCTAACTACGACCTCACAAAAGCGAAGATCATCGTAAATTTCGGTGCTGATTTTCTCGGTGGCTGGATATCACCGGCTCAATTTGCTCGTGACTATTCCACTGCGCGAGATCTCAAGGATGAGAAGAAGGAAATGCTGCGGCATATTCAGTTCGAGTCGCGTTATTCAATGACGGGAGCGAACGCCGATACAAGGGTCAAGATCTCGCCGAATGAGGAGGCTGAGGCGATATTGCTGCTTGCCAAGCTTACCGGGCAAGGCTCCTCTGCATTCGAGCCGTCGCACCTTTCACCGGCGACGAAAGCCGCGGTAGAGAAGTTTGCGGCTGAGTTACAAAAGGCCAAGGGCGGTTCGCTCGTGCTGTGCGGCAGCAATGATGCTGACATTCAGCAGGTAGTAAATTCGATCAACCAATCGCTGGGCAATTACGGCACCACGGTGCGTATTGATCGGCCTTCGATGCTCGGACAGAACCGTGACGACGAAATGAAGGCCCTTGTGGACGAAATGGCAGGCGGCGGTGTGGCGGCCTTGTTCATTCTGAACGCGAACCCTGCATACGATTATTTCGCGGCGTCTGAATTCAAGAATGCTCTTGCAAAGGTTCCTTTTAAGGTTACCTTCAATCCGATGCTTGACGAGACGGCATCCCTGGCCGATGTTGTTTGCCCGACACACCACTTCCTGGAAGCGTGGGATGAAGTTGAGAGCGTCAGCGGTATTTTCAGCATGAATCAGCCGGTGATCTCGCCGCTGTTCAAGACACGGGCGTATCAGGAGAGCCTTATGGCTTGGAGCGGCGACAACCGCACGTTCTATGATGCGTTGCGGGCTCGCTGGCAGACGGATCTTTTTCCGAAACAGAAGAAATACACGACATTCGACGAGTTCTGGGATCATTCAATCCAGGATGGTGTCTTTGTCCCCGAGGAAACTGCTCCTGCGCCGCCCGCATACAAAGCTGACAGTGTATCAGAGGCCTTTTCACGTATTGCCGCCCGCAAAGGCCAAGCCGGCGAGCTTACGCTGGCCCTCTACGAGAAGATAACGCTTCGCGACGGCAGGTTCGGCGGAAATCCTTGGCTGCACGAGATCCCGGACCCGATGAGCAAGACGACATGGGACAATTACGCGTGCGTTTCGCCGAAGACGGCCGAGTCCAAAGGCCTTTATGAGGGGCAGGTCGTACGGCTCAAGAAGGATTCCGCATCGGTGGAACTGCCGGTGCTTATTCAAAAAGGCCAGAGCGACGATGTTGTCGCCGTCGCTGTCGGCTACGGCCGGACGATGGCGGGTAAGGCAGGCACCGGCGTAGGCGGCAATGCTTATCCTTTCGTTAGTTTGGCGGGGGCGTCCTTTGCGTATTCGTCAAGCGGTGTAACGCTTGAGCCGACGGCCAACAGCATCGCACTTGCAAAGACGCAAACCGAAGATTCAACGCATGACAGGCCGCTCGTTGAACAATTTTCATTTGCTGAATATCTTGAAGGCAAAGCCGTAGAGCACGGCCACGAAGGGCAGCAGCTTTGGCCCCGCCATGAGTATCCCGACCATAAGTGGGGAATGGTCATCGACCTAAGTGCATGTATCGGCTGCAACGCCTGCGTACTGAGCTGTCAGGCTGAGAATAACATTCCGGTGGTCGGCAAGGATGAGGTCCGCCGCCGCCGCGAGATGCACTGGATGAGGATCGACCGTTACTACGAAGAGAAGGACGGTGAGACAAAAACGCTCTTCCAGCCGATCACTTGTCAGCAATGCGGCAACGCGTCGTGCGAGAGTGTCTGCCCTGTGCTTGCCACCGCCCACAGCAGCGAAGGCCTGAGTATGCAGGTCTATAACCGCTGTGTCGGTACGCGATATTGCAATAACAACTGTGCATTCAAGGTTCGCCGGTTCAATTGGTTCGATTACAAGCACGAGGATCGGCTCGCGAATCTTGCATTGAATCCGGACGTAACTGTGCGCACACGCGGCGTGATGGAGAAATGCTCTTTCTGCATACAGCGTATCGAAGAAGTTAAGATCCATTCCCGCAACGAGGGGCGTCCGATCAAGGATGGTGAGATACAAACGGCGTGCCAGCAGAGCTGTCCGGCGAACGCTATCTCATTCGGTGACGAGAAGGATCTGGCGAGCCGCGTCGTCAACTTGAAAAAACTCGGCAGGAATTATGTTTTACTGGAAGAACTGAACCTGAATCCTGCTCTTACATACCTTGCGAAGGTCCGAAATTCCGACACAGAGGGTGAGGCTTAATTAACGCATATGTCTGCATCTATTAGAGATATCGAACTATTTGAAGAGGACGTGACCGTTCCGGTGGGCAATGCGGGCGGGCTTCATCCCGTTTATTCGCCGCTGCGTGATCCGCTGGTTGAGGGCGACAAAACGATAGGTGACGTTACGGCCGATATCAGCGACCTCTTGGATGGCAAGCCCGGAAAAGGATGGTGGATCGCCTTTGCTTGCTCGCTGTTCTTGCTCCTGATCGGAACCGTTGCGGTCATTTACACAGTAACGGTAGGCATCGGCACTTGGGGGCTTAACCGCACCATTGGCTGGGCCTTCGATATCACGAATTTCGTCTTCTGGATCGGTATCGGGCACGCCGGCACGTTCATTTCGGCGATCCTTTTCCTTTTCAATCAAAAGTGGCGTACGTCGATCAACCGTTCAGCCGAAGCCATGACGCTCTTTGCTGTCATGTGTGCAGGATTGTTCCCGCTGATACATATGGGGCGCCCGTGGCTGTTCTTTTGGTTCGTACCGTATCCGAACACCAGAGGCCCGCTTTGGGTCAACTTCTACTCGCCGCTGCTGTGGGACTTCTTTGCCATTTCAACCTATTTTACGATCTCGGCAGTGTTTTGGTATCTCGGCCTCGTGCCTGACCTTGCAACGGTGCGCGACCGTGTGAAAACGAAATGGCGCCGTATCTTTTACGGGATCTTGAGTTTGGGCTGGACCGGATCGAACAAAGCATGGTCTCGATATGAGACCGTTTACGGCATACTTGCTGCCCTTGCGACGCCGCTCGTGCTCTCGGTCCACAGTATCGTCAGCTTCGACTTCGCAACATCGCTTATTCCGGGATGGCACTCAACGATCTTTCCGCCGTACTTTGTTGCCGGGGCCATTTTCTCCGGTTTTGCGATGGTGATGACACTGCTCATACCCGTGAGAAAGATCATGCACCTCGAGGCGTATATCACCATCAGCCATCTCGAGAATATGTGCAAGATCACGCTGCTGACCGGTTCGATCGTCGGCCTCGCCTATATCTCTGAGATATTTATCGGGTTCTACAGCGGCAATCCGAATGAGATCTTCTCGATCGTCAATCGTATGTTGGGGCCGTATGCGTGGGCATATTGGGTGATGTTCACCTGCAACGCTCTGATCCCGCAGTTGTTCTGGTTCAAGCGTGTTCGCACGACGGTGCCGATCATTTTTGCAATGACGATCTTCGTCAATATCGGAATGTGGTTCGAGCGTTTCGTGATCATTGTGCTGAGTCTGCATCGTGACTATCTGCCGTCGAGTTGGGCGATGTATGTGCCGACGCTGACCGAGATAGGCATCTTCATCGGGACGTTCGGTCTGTTCTTTACGTGTTTCCTGATCTTTATACGGGTATTTCCGGTGATCTCGATCGCTGAGATCAAGGGGGTTTTGCGATATGCGCGCCACTAGAAAGAATAAAGGCATAGTGCGTTACACAGTTGCCTATTTCGACAATGAAGATGATCTTGTCGATTGCATCCTGGAGGTTCGTAAACAGGGAGCCGAGATCTATGACGTGTTCACGCCGTATCCGGTACATGGCTTGGATCTTGCAACCGGTGAGCGGCCGACAAAACTGACCTGGGTCATATTCGCAGGCGGCGTTCTGGGGCTACTTACGGCGATCGGAATGCAGATGTATGTTTTCGATTACGATTGGCCGGTCAATCTTGCCGGCAAGCCCTTTGCAGGATATCCGCTTTTCGTGCCGATAAGTTTTGAGCTGACGGTGCTGTTCTCGGGTCTGACCGCTGTTTTTGCGTTCTTTGCCAACCGCCGGCTCTATCCGTTCAGTAAGCGGACGGCGCTGCCGGGAGTTACGGATGATAAATTCGCTCTGGTCGTAGAGCAGTCAAATGCTGCATTTGACTACACGGATACGCTGAAGATATTGCGAAGCTTCGATCCGCTTGAGATCGTTGAGGGGGCTGATCTTGTATGAAGACGAAGTTGGCTGTAGTATTTTTCATCCTGCTTCCCGTGGTGGTTCTCGGCAGTCTTTACGGCTTGAGCCGCGATTTCTCAGAGAGAAATCGCGAGGTGCCGACGCAGATGCAGTATTCACCTGCATCGCTCTCATATACTGAGAACCCGATCCTTCCGGAGGATATGACCTTGCAGACGCCTCCTTCGGGAACGGTGCGTCGAGGATTTTTGCCGCTCCATTATCAGGCAACGCCGGAGGATGAAGCCCGTGCGGGGAAAGAACTCGTCAATCCATTCCAGCCTACGCCTGAGAACATCGCGCGCGGAAAATATATCTATACGAACACTTGTGCCGTCTGTCATGGAACGACAGGGGTCGGGGACGGGCCGATCGCAGCAAAATATATGCCTCCGACGTCATATAAGGCTCCTGCATCGATCGCACTGCCGGATGGGGCCATGTTCCACATCATTACTTACGGACGCAACAACGGCAATATGCCGCCGCACGCAGCTCAAGTGCTTCCGGATGACCGCTGGAAGGTGATCCTTTATATCAGAACTTTGCAGAAACAGTGACCTATGAAAGACGTGCCATTCTTCAGTAAGCGTGATAAGGCGATCCTCATAGCCCTATTCATTGTCGGCGTAGTGGTTGCCGCTACTCTCGGCTCTCATTTTTGGCAAAGCTACCTTGTCAACGCATTGTTCGTTATGACATTTGCACTTGGGGCAGCGGTCTTTATCGCGGTGCATTATGTGTCGAACTCAGGCTGGACGAGTGTACTGCGGCGTGTGCCCGAGGCATTGATGAGCTATGTGCCGGTCGGGGCTTTAACGCTGCTTGTCGTTTTTTTCGGCAGGCATGAGATCTACAAGTGGACCAACGAAAGGTATATCGAACACGGCCCAACCTATGCTTTCAAAGATACATGGCTGACGCCGGGTTTCTTCTTTGCCCGAATGTTCATTTATCTCCTGATCTGGACGGTTTTCGTCTATATCATCCGCTATATGTCAACGCGGCAGGACGGCGACGGTTCACCCGATCACACAGCCTCGGCAAAACGTTATTCGGCGCTGTTCCTGGTGATCTTCGGCGTCACATATTCGCTCGCTTCATTTGACTGGATAATGTCGATCGAGCCGCTATTCTACAGCACGATCTTCGGGTTCTACTTGATCGCGGGCACTTTGCTTTCAGGCGTCTCTGCGATCACATTCTTCATCATTTTTCTGCAGCGTTACGGTATCCTGAAGGAAATCGGCGGGAAGCATCTGCATAAGCTTGGGGTTATCGTGCTCGGCTACGCGACCTTTTGGGCATATATCTGGATCAGCCAATACCTCCTGATCTATTATGCGAACCTGCCCGAGGAGACGATCTACTATTTCCGGCAGACCTCCGGGCGAGGTTGGTTCGCATTTTTCATCGTAAACCTGTTTTTGAACTGGATCATACCCTTCATCATGCTTCTGCCGAAGCGCGTGAAGTTCAACAAGACGTGGCTGCTGACCGCTTGCACTATCGTACTCGTCGGCCGCTGGCTGGATATGTATGTTATGGTGATGCCGCCGTTCTCAGCGACACCGGCGATCGGTATTGCTGACATCGCGTTGCTCATTGCTTTCGTTGCACTGTTCCTGTTCATGTTCGTCAGAAATCTTTCAGCCAAGAACCTCGTGCCGATCAGGGATCCGTATCTTGCTGAGAGCCTTTGGCACGAGGACCTCGGACCTGATTGGCAAGAACCTGCGGCGGAACGGGGTTGACAGCAACGCAACCCGAGGGTCTAAACAGGGCACCCTAAAGGCTTTCCCCTAGAGCCTTACCCTCCGAGCCCTGAACAGAAGCATTTGTCGGAGCAGCCTTCGCCGACAAATGCTTTCTGTTTTATAGGCGTACACGACGTTCATATTCAGGATTTCTGATATGCCGTTCTAAAAAAGATCGTTTTTGCCGTTGAAATACCTTGACTACACGAAAATAGCGCGAGCATAATATCCGTGCCCGTAAATTATTCAGTTCTTTGGAGTTATTGGCTATGAAAGAGATCATTTGTGCGACCCTCATTTTCATTTTTACTTCAATTTCAGTTCTTGCCGATTGGACGCTCTCACAAAAGATATCGCAGGGTGGTTCAAAAATGGGGATGATCACGACGATCTATCTTAAAGGCGTGAGACAGCGGACCGAGATGAAGATTGATCTTGACCCCCAGACCGCTGCGGCGATGAGCCAGATGGGCTCGATGGCGTCGCAGATGATGCCGGAGACGCCGATCGTGGTCCAGCAGTGCGATCTGAAGCAGGATCTTTACTTAAGTGACCGCAACAAGCAGTACTTCATCGATTACTACGATTGGTCGTCCGCACCGCCGGAGAAGCTTGCACGCCGCGGCAATCAAAAGATCACGTTCAAGGGAACGATGACGATCGACTCGTGGGTCGTCGATTCCGGCAAGCGGCAGAAGATGTTCGGCCTTGACGCGAAGTGGCTCAAGTGGACGCAGACGATCGAAACCTCGCCGGACGCGTGCCAACCGTCCGAACCAATGAAAATGGAGTTCGAAGGCTGGTTCGTACAGCTAACTGTTGAGACCCAATCGTGTCCGATAAATCGTCCGCCTCCCGTTAGCGGCGGCTGTATGCCGAAGACGGTCTTCAAGCGCCTTGCCAATCCGGGCTTTATGCTCACAGGCACGAGAAAATCCTATCTCAGCGGCAAACTTACTGACACTTCGACGGTCGAGACGCTCGAGCTATCGAAAGCGACACTCGCACAAGCACTCTTTGATGTGCCGATAAGCCCTTGGATCGAGGTCGAATCGATGGAGGCCCTGACGAAGCGTCAAACGAAGATCGACACGTCCGCAAAGACGGTCTTTTCCGACGGCACCAAGTCCCAAAAGACCATCGCTATCGACTACTTTTCGGGCAGTGTGAATAAGGTCGATCAGGACGATCTGCGAAACTACCTCTCAACGAAGGTCAGTTCAATTGGAATGAGCGGGCTTCTTGTCTCATCATCGTCAGATATTGCCGTCGGTAATTTTGCGAATGTTATCGGTGTCGAGATCAAAAAGATCAAGGAATCAGGCGGTGCGAAGATCGGCGGGCTGTTCGGCAAAATTACCGGTTCATCGGATATGGCAAAAGCCGGGACGTCGTCCGCTGAGATCGTTGTCACGCTTTACGGCAAGGACGGCAAGACGGCCATCATTTCCTCGCCGGCAACTGCTGAGGTAAAAGGTTCGGCGAACGACGCGGTAAAGGCGGCGATCGACCAAGTGATCGGCGGTGTCTTAGCAAAGGCGAAATAGCAAGAGGGAGGAATATGAAAGGCTTATCCGCATCAATGCTTCTAATATTGGTGTTTGCCCTCGCTGTGGTCGGACAACCGCAGCGCCGCACAGGGCCGCCGATAGTCAACGGGCCGGCACCGACATCCAAAGTCAAGGTCGTGCCCTCGAATGACCCGCTTAACGATTTCGCAAAGAAAGGGTTGCCGCGAGAGTACGTTTTCGGCGGCGATCCCGACGCTGCACTTGCAAAAAAGGCTGCGGCGATGATCCTAAAGGATGACGAAAATTCGCTTTCGGCACTCATCGGCGCATTGCTCATCTCGGGATACCACATCATCGACGAGAAGCAAAAGATCCTCTACAAGCCGGAGCATCCGAACGGCACCGCATTCTTCGATTATGAAGTTGCGGGGATGCTGCGTTCGAGCAATATGGGGTTTGCGACGAGCATCGAGAAGATGGCAACGGTCATCAAGGGCAATTCGACGGTGCTGAAGAATGTCGATATCGCGGGCGGAATGGTACGCGACATCAGGGCGTCGAGAACCTCGAAATTCGTGCCGAATAAGTTCCTCGCCGAGCTGATCTTCGCACTCGGAAAGGATATTTCCACGCCGCAGTCCCCGATCAATATGATGCAGGCGTCGCTCATCGAACGCCGTTACCTCGGCGATCTCGTAACGGCGTACGAAGAAGCGTCGGGCGGAATGTCGTTCTTTGAGAAGGCCCCAAGACCGAACGATCTGGGCGTGATGTACATGAACGCGGGCTACGACCGTGTCGGGATGATCCTCGGCAGACGCAGTCCGATGTCGGATGATTCCCCGTGCCCGACGATAGATACGGCCGCCGAAGCTCAGGGGTATAAGAAAAAAGGGGAGAAGATCCTGAAGATGTTCGGCATCGAGCATCCGGGAAAGGCTGCTCTCGATGAGTATTTCAAGGATGCCGCGAGCGGAGTCGAGAAGGCGAACATGATCATGTCGTATTTGAAGCTGATCGCCGCAAATCTTTTTATCGAGATCGAGGTCGATGTCCCGAACGCACCGATCGTGCGAACGAAGAGCAACCAGTATATAGACCGCGGAGAAGAGCGCACGGTGACCGCGACCTTCAAGCGATACTTTCCGAATTCAGCTCAGATCAACTGCGTCGCAAAGGTCATCAAGATGGCTACGGGTGCTGAACTGGACGTACCGGAAGAAGGTGTCCTTAAGGACGTTCCCGTAAAGTGGGTACCACGCGACCGCGCGGAGAATTCGCCCTTGTATATGGATTCGACGGATCGAAATAACCTGGATCTGTCGAAACAAATGACCGATAGCCAAGGTCAAAATAAGGTCAAGGCGACCGGCAAAGAGCAGCGGAAGGATCTGCGCAAGATCGCCGTTACGCCCGTGCCGAAGAAAGATCGTTGGTCGCTCTCGGTCGCGACCGAAAAAATGGACGCCGAGAAAGATATACCGAAGATCCTTTGGGGGTCACTCGACCTAAAGAATGGCGGCATCGTGGGATATTTGATCGGCGTCATCCCCGACATACTTGCGAAAATGGCGTTGAAGACGGTCAGCGTCAACATTCCCGTGAAGGATTGGGAACCGTGCAGCGAAGATTGGGGCGGCACTGTCAGTTATACGCGCGATCTGCGAAAAACGGTGGTCGTAAAATCCGCCAGAACGCCCGGTATGAACTCGGCGGGCGACGGCGTCAAAACGACCGATATTCATGAGGACGTTCAGGTCACGCTCAACCCGCGAACTCCCGAAGAGGTGGCCGCAAAAGTGCCGAAAAAACAGGCCACGTTCGACGTTTACGGCTACTACACGACGAAATTCGAGGGCAGACGCGAGAACGATCCATGTTGCGGCAAGGAGGAAGGCAACTTTACAACGGCGTTCGTCTCGGGGACGGACGTAACGTTTCAGAAGGCGAGCTATCCATACGCATTCGGAATGTCGTTCTCCGGCGGTGATTCTGACTATCAGCTCGGCTTTATGCTTGACACCGGGCCGATCCCGTCGAAGGTACACGATTACGAACGCGTGGATCAGACGACCTGCGACCTTGAAAAAGGACACGACGATAATCGCGAGAGTACCGTTTGGATACATTCGGCGCTTTCTGCGGGCCGCTACCCGACCATGTATCTGAACGACGGTGTCGAACTCGTCGGCAGCAAGACACTTCAGGACGCGGACGGCTCGACGATCACGTGGGAATGGGAACTTTCGCGTTGTAAACAGCCGCGGCGATGAATTCATTCGAAGGCCTGCCGGCATAGATGCGGAGCGGGACGCTCCGTATCAGCCGCTCCCGATCAATACTGCGCCCAATTGTCTCTAAATATCATTACTGAGGTAAATGTTTTATGAAGCGATCATACTTTGTGCTTGCACTCCTTCTATTACTTACAACATTTGGTTCCGGACAAACAGGAACCCTTGCACCGGCCCCTGTACCCTTTATCTATCAGGGGAAGTTAACACTTGCGAACGGAGACCCGGCAACGGGCAACTTCGATATGATCATCCAGATCTACGGTGTCGCTTCGGGCGGAACCCCGCTCGCGGAAGTTGACCTTACAGACGTTACATTGGCTAACGGCGTCTTTTCGGCACCTATCAACTTACCCGGCGATCTCTTCAGCACGACGCCTACGACATATCTTGACCTGCAGGTGAGTCCCGCAGGAGCGAACACCTATACGCAGCTCTCACCGAGGCTGCTGATCGGTGCGACGCCGTATGCACAGGCTCTGAGCTGCGTAGCCTGCGTCAACAGTGACCAGATCATCTCGATAGATGGATCGAAGGTTACGGGCACTGTCGCGAACGCTTCGAATGCGGCGACCGCCACATCCGCGACATCCGCATATTCCGTTACCGGCGTCGTCGGTATCGCGAACGGCGGAACGGGCAGCAATGTTAAGAATTTTGTCGATCTCTCTACTACGCAGTCGATCGCGGGCGATAAGACGTTTACCGGTGTTTTGAGCGGCAACGGTTCGGGGCTAGTGAATGTGCCGGGAACGGTCAAGTGGAATGTGAGTTCGTCGGGGCCGGTTCAGGCACTGCCGAACAACGGATACATTCTCACGAATACTGCCGCCTCAACGGTCACGCTTCCTGCTTCACCTGCGGTCGGTGATGTCGTTCGCGTTGTCGAAAAAGGCACTGGCGGCTTCACGCTCGCGATGAACTCGGGGCAGTCGATTCTGGATTGGGCAACAACACACCAAGAGACGATCTGGACGCGTCAGTACAGCGTCACTGCTTCGACCGACACGAACGTGTGGACCGCAATTGCATCATCCGCAGACGGCACAAAGCTCGCTGCCGTAGAATATCCCGGATATATTGCGATCTCTCAAAATGCCGGGCAAACCTGGAGCCTACCGCTGCCGGATGACATCCGCAACTACACTTCTATCGCTTCGTCGAGCGACGGAACCAAATTGATCGCAAGCGTTGAGGACGGTTTTCTATACACCTCGGCAGATTCAGGAGCGACCTGGACGGCCAGGTTTGCCGACTCGAACAAGTATTGGAATTCAGTTGCCTCATCCGCCGACGGTACCAAGCTGGTCGCCGCCGACAATCACGACATTTATACATCGTCAAACTCCGGCGTTTCTTGGACGTCCCGAATGAGCCCTAATTCGTACTCCCGCGTCGCTTCATCGGCTGACGGAACCAAGCTGATCGCCGCTGTGCTTAACGGACACGTCCATACATCGACTGATTCCGGCGTAACGTGGGTTGACAGGCTCAGCTCAACTGGTAGTAACCAGTGGCAGTCCGTCGCCTCTAGTGCGGACGGCTCAAAGCTCGTAGCGGTCGAAAATCCGGGCAAGGTTTGGGTGTCGTCCAATTCCGGCGCAACTTGGACGGCGAATACACTGGGACCGTCGGGGAACAATACAGCGTGGAACGGCGTCTCGATGTCGTCGGATGGAATGAGGATAGCGGTAACTGCGGGCGGCGTGGTCGGCGGAGCTGGCGGACTGGTTGTGATCTCGTACGACGGAGGCACGAGCTGGACACCGACCGGTGTCGGGACCGTATGGTCTGCCGTTGCCGTAGCCGGAAATGGCAGCCGAATGTCCGCTGCCATGATCGACAACAACCACAACAAGCTTTATTCGGGCCCGATCCAGACAACAACGATCGTTGATTCGATCTCAGGCGTGAAAGATTCATCGGTCGAACTGGTTTATATCGGGTCGAATCAATTCGTGATGGTAACGTCGAACAATATGACGCTCGTGCCGCATACATATCGCGGAACGCCGACATCGACGAGGTAAAAGGAGACGAAATGTTCAAAGCTCTGATAGCAACACTCTGTATTTCTGTCGCACTCGTTGCCGTGTCTAATGCTCAGTCGTCGCCGACCGCAACGACGGGTTCGCCATACGTTCTTCAAAAACAGGTGATCGCGAGCGGCGGCGGAACAATGACGTCTGCGACCTACTCGGTTTCGAGTACGATCTCTCAGCCGACAGCGGGGATCCAGGAATCGGCACCGGGCTACTCGGCTTTTGTCGGATTCTGGGTGCCTGATCCGCTGTCATCCACTGCCGGCTTGGCGACCATTAGCGGACGGGTTGTTACGCAAACAGGACAGGGAATTTCGTTGTCGAGATTGACGCTTACCGATATGGAAGGACACGGCGTAAGCATAAGGCCGAGTTCGATGGGGTATTTTCGATTTGAGAATGTTGAATCAGGACGATCATACGTTCTCAGCATTGCGTCAAAACAATATAGTTTCGCACCGCAGGCGATCCTGATAGACGTTGGCGCCGATGTGACCGACGTTATCTTTACGGCGTTGCAATAGGTTGCCGGTTAAGTTGATGATCCCAAGGTCGAAGGGCTGTTCGTTCTGAGCCGGTGTGTTTTGCCGTTCAAATTACCGCTCTGCCGTACAGTTCTGTCAGTTCTTTAAGCCGCGTTATAATCTCCGGGGTAATGGCGTCTTTTCTTAGGCGCCATTCCCAATTGCCGTTCTTTGACCCAGGAATATTCATTCGGGCCTCGTTTCCCAGCCCGAGAATATCTTGTACGGGTACGATCGCGGTGTCCGCAACCGAGGCCCACAAGGAGCGGATCATATCCCAGTGGATATCTGCGCCGTCCGAGTGCAGATATGCAAGCGTATGTTCGTATGTGCTGTCAGCACCCGAACCGCCGTCAGCCCCATCCGAGTGCGATCTGAACCAACCAACCGCCGTATCGTTATCATGTGTGCCGGTATAGGCGACACAGTTCCTTACGTAGTTGTGCGGCAAGCCAAGATCCTTTGCATCGCCGCCAAAGCCGTACTGGAGGATTCGCATACCGGGAAAGGCGAATTCGTCGCGAAGTGCCTCCACGTCCGGCGTAATGAAGCCGAGATCCTCCGCGATGAACGGCAGGGCCGGGAATATCTTCTCAAATACACTGAAGAGTTCTTTGCCGGGTGTGTGAACCCATTTACCGTTCTCGGCCGTTACATCGCCGGCGGGTATCTCCCACGCCGCCGCAAAGCCTCGGAAATGGTCTATCCGCACAATATCAACCATCTGGAGCGTTGCAAATACACGGGCCGCCCACCAACTGAAACCGCTTTTCTGCATCGCGTCCCAGTCGTAGATCGGATTGCCCCATAACTGTCCGCTGCTCGAGAAATAATCGGGCGGCACTCCGGCAACAACCTTTGGCGAACCGTCAGGTTCAAGCTTGAATTGGTCGCGATTGCACCATACGTCTGCCGAGTCGAGCGCAACAAAGATCGGCATATCACCGATGATCTTTACGCCGTGGATATGGGCGTACGCTCTGAGAGCGAACCATTGCCGAAAAAAGAGAAATTGATAGAACTTTTGGGCCTCGAGCGCTTCCTTGTTCGCATCAACAAAAGCCTGCAGGGCGGCCGGTTCGCGAAGCTTTAAGGGTTCCGGCCATTCGTTCCATGGCTTTTGGCCAAATAACGATCTGATCACTTGAAATGCCGCGTAATCATCGAGCCAAAAGCTGTTATCGTGAACAAAGGCCTCGAACGCGTGGCGGATGCCGCTGTCAGGAAGGTCCCGGAAATTGTAGTAGGCCTTTGAAAGGACTTGTCCTTTGAATTTGAGTGCGGCATCAAAATCGACCTTGTCTGCTGTATATTGCGCCGTGTCGCTTAGGTCGGATCCGTCGAGCAGGCCGTCATCAACAAGCCTTTCCGGCGATATCAAGAGAGTATTTCCCGCAAACGCCGAGAAGCACTGATACGGCGAATTTCCCTCACCTGTCGGGCCGAGCGGCAGCATTTGCCAATACATTTGACCCGCAGCGTCAAGCAGATCGACAAAGCGAAATGCGGCGTCACCGACATCACCTATGCCAAATCGATTCGGCAGCGATGTCGGGTGAAGCAGCAACCCGGAAGCTCTCGGAAAGGTCATTTGTTACGGTGCGGCCGATCTCCTATTTTGACGGCGACGGCGACGGTTTTGCCTGAGTTGCTCCGACGATATAGCTGTCGCGTGAACGGACGACCAAATTCGGCCTCCGAACGCGTACACGGATCTGCTTTCGCTGGCCGGCGCGTCCTTCTTCTTTCGGAATATAGCCGATGTTATATTGTCGCCTGAGCTCTTCCGCGATGCCTTCGAACGCCCTCTGAAGGCCACCCGGCGTTGCTTCGGGGCGAAAGACGCGCCCGCCGGTATAGGTAGCAAGGTCTTCCAGATATTTGCGGCCGAGTGCGTATTCTTCGGCTGATTGGCCGCGAGCAGAGCGGCCCAGAATATTCGGCCAAGGCAGGCCGATGCTGCCGCTATTCAGCGGCTGTTGCCCGAAAGTATTGTAATAGATCGGAAAGATCGGTGCGTCGGCCTCCTCGGCAATGTCCAGGCTGCTTTCGTAGGTAGCTTTGCGTGATGTAGTGTCAACGCCGTCGGTGAAAAGGACCACCGCCTTCCGGCCTTCGATCTTGCCCAGCCTCTTCCGCAGCGTTTGATCGACCGCATCATAGAGTGACGTGCCGTTGCCGAAGCTTGCCTTCTTGATCGCCTTGTAAATACGTGATCTGTCCGTCGTGACGTCAGTAAGGACATGAACGCTGCCTGCGAACTCGATGACAATGACGCTGTCAACGGGTTTAAGGTTATCTACGAACGCGATGGCTGCATTCTGTATGTCATCGATCCGGTATTCGGTCGATGGGCTGGTGTCAAGCAGAAGGACAATGGTGAACGGCTTATCAGTGGTAGCGAAGTAGGCGATCTCTTGCTCAACCCCATCCTCGAAAATGCTGAAGTCATCCTCGTCGAGGCCCGACACATAAAGGCCGTTCCGGTCAAAGACCGAGACAGGGATGGTTATCAGATCCGTTTCGACCTTTACAATGTCATCGTCGCCGCCCGCCGTCGCCGCAGTTGTCGGCGTCGGAGTGCCCGTAGCGTCGCCAATACCGGGAAATTTATCCGCCGCGGAGCGACGCCGCGGCGGATTCGGCTTTGATTCGGAATACTGCGGCTGCGCAGGCTTTACAACAGTCGGCGTAGGCGTCGGGGTCGGTACTGTCCGGCGCCCTGATTGAGCCGATATCTCGCCCGCTGCTGCAAGAAGCAAGCAAAACACGGGAACGAGCGACAGACATATTCGATAGCGGTTCATTAGCGTTTTGATGCGGGAAAACAAAAAATGTTCGCCGGCCTCCATTGCCTTACAGCATAAATCCACATCATCTTGCACGCTGCTTCGGGTCGAGGTATTCACGAAGTCCGTCACCGATGAAATTGAATGCAAGCACCGTCAACGCGATCGCAACTGCGGGAAAGAACATCACGTGCGGGGCGATAGCAAGAATATCAAATCCTCTCGACTCGTCGATCATCGTTCCCCAGCTTGGCGCCGGCGGCGGAATTCCAAGGCCCAAAAAAGACAGCGACGCCTCGGACAGCACTGCTCCTGCCATTGCCAATGATGCCTGCACGATCAGCGGTTGGATCGAATTCGGCAGAATATGCGTGAATAGTATCCGCATATCTCCCGCACCAAGTGCACGCGCCGCCTGCACAAAATCATATTCCCGAACCTTTAGCACCTGCCCCCGCATAACTCGTGCATACCCGACCCACCCGATAATGCAGAGTGCGAGGATCAGCTTGCCGAGGCCCGCACCAAGGAAGGCCACGAGTGCGATCGCAAGGAGAAGGCCGGGAAACGCCAGAAACACGTTGAATACATAGCCCGACAAGATGCGGTCAACGATGCCGCCGTAGTATCCGGCGACAGCGCCGATCAGCACACCGACGATGCCGGAAACGAGCACTACCGTGATCCCGACCTCAAGTGAGATCCGTGCCCCGTAAACAACGCGGGAAAACAGATCGCGGCCCAGCGCGTCCGTACCGAACCAATGAGCCGCGCTCATCGGTGCATAGCGGAGGTCGAGGTTCTGAAGCGTCGGGTCATGCGTTGCGATGAACGGAGCAAAGATCGCCGCAAGAATGAACAATCCGGCGATAATGATCCCAATGTACGCAAGTCTCGGCATATCAACATTCAGAATAATTGGCCTAACTCAACCTGATCCTGGGGTCGAGCTTGCTGTAAACAAGATCGGTGAGCGTATTTGCGATTATAAACGTAACGCTTATTACAAGCACACAACCCTGGACGAGCCTATAATCGCGCTTGCCGATACCGTCATCGAGGAGCAAAAGGCCGAGGCCCTGCCAATTGAATATCTTTTCGGTGATTATTGAGCCCGCGAGCAGCACGCCAAGCTGGAGTCCCAGGATTGTAACGACCGGAATGAGGCCGTTCTTTAGGACGTGCTTAAGAAGCACGACGCGTTCGCTCAGTCCTTTTGCTCGAGCGGTGCGCACGTAATCTTCGCCAAGCTCTTCGATCACGCTCGAACGGATCATTCGAGTAAGTATCGCTGAAAGGGCCGCACCGAGCGTAACGGCCGGCAGCACAATGTCCTCAGCATACGCACTGCCGGTAGCCGCGAACCACCCAAGCTTGACCGAGAAAATGTAAACGAGGAACGGGCCTATCACGAAGGTCGGCAGTGAAATGCCCAAAAGGGCGATGAACGACGCAAGGTTGTCGATGATCGAATTCTTATGAGCGCCGGCTAATACACCAAGCGGCAGAGCAAGCCCGACAGCCACCAGCATCGCCGCGATCGCAAGTATTATCGTGAGCGGATAGCGTTCGACGATCATATCGAACACCGGCCGATCCGTTCTGAAAGATCGGCCCAGATCACCCGTCATCAATCCTCGCCAATAATCGAGATAGCGGTTATCAGTGCCGTTCCACCTGAAGCCCTGTTCTTTGTCGTACGAAAAGAAAAACGCAGGGCGGTCAAGCCCGTGCTTTTCGTTGAACAAGCGGATCTGCTCATACGTCGCCGTCTCGCCGAGTATCACGGTCGCAGGATCGCCCGGCACGATCTCTATAAGTAGTGTTACGAGCGATACGACCGTCCAAATGACGAGAAGCATTAACGCGAGCTGTCGAATGAAACTGATCAGCCGATATTTCATCAAGCCAAGGCGCGAAGCAAAATGATTTTACCAAACTTCAGGCCTTTGTGCCCGTATGAACGGCAGCGATGCCGCCTGTGAGATCAACGTAGTTGACATCGGAAAAGCCGCACTGCCCGACAAGTTCAGCGAGCGCCTGCTGGTCGGGAAATTTCGAGACCGAATCCGGCAGATATTCGTACGCACTTCGCGAACGGCTCACGGCACCGCCGATCCGCGGCAGGATGTGTGAAAAATAGAAGTTGAACATCGCGCCAAAACCCGGGAGCCATGTCTTTGAGAATTCGAGGATCACCAGACGGCCTCCGGGCCTGAGTATGCGGTGCATTTCTCTCAGCCCGTTCGCAAAATTTGGCAAATTTCGAAGCCCGAATGCGATCGTGACCGCATCGAAAGTGTTGTCAGCGAAAGGGAGAGCCATCGCGTCTGCCTCTACAAGGGCCACTTTTGGCAGCTTTTTTGCGGCGATCTCAAGCATCGGGCGGCAAAAATCGGTTCCGGTTACGGCCGCGTTGCCTTTGGATGCAAGCTCGATCGCAAGGTCGCCGGTTCCGCACGCGATATCGAGGATATCTGCGTCAGGGTTCGCGAGGATATCCTTCAAGATCGCAGAAACACGCCGCCGCCAACGCTTATCGATATTGAGCGAAAGCGTATGATTCAGCAGATCGTAGCGGTTAGCGATACCGGCGAACATATCGTGGATCGCCGCGCGCTGGGCCTTCTCTTTTTCGGAGAGCACTTGCAAATCAGTTGCCGCCTTTTACGATGACCGCTGCGACAGGTTCCTTCGCGACACGATCAGCGACCGCCCTGACATCTGCGAACGTAACGGCATCAGCGATCTTTGCCTGCGATGCTGCATCACCGGTTTTGAACGTATCGGAATCGAGCCACAGTGTTGCCGCGTCGTTCTTAGCCCATTCTTTTCGGAATTCATCCCTTGCCGCCGCAATTTCGGTATCCGTGATCGGTGCCGAAAGGAGGTCTTTAATAAAGTTCGTCATGTCGAGGCTGCTGTCTGCGATCCCGGCATTTGGCATTGTAAAACCAAGAAAGAACGCTCCGGGAAGCACATGAGGCTGCATTTCCGCGAATACTCGTTCAATTTTCGATCGTCCCGAGCGGGCTTCTGTCCGTTCCTTCATAATTCGGGCGAGAACCATCGCCGGGCCAAAGTCCTTATCCGATCGGCTGACCCCACGCAAACCATAGCGAACAAATTGGTTAGAGGCTCCCGCGACAGTAACGGTCTGCACCTCTTTCGGCGGATCGTCGGGCTGTTTGAAGGTTGGCGGCACGGTCTTGTCTGCCTTCGCCCATGACCCGAAGAGCCTTCTCGACGCTTTAACTGCAAATGAAGGGTCAAAATTGCCGCTTATCGCGAGTGTTGAATTATCCGCCGTCAGAAAGCGTAGTTTGGCATTGATCAGGTCTGCAAAGTCTATCTTCGCGATCGACTCGGGGCTGCCGTTCATCGGCCTGCCGTATGGAAAAGTGCCGAAAAGCCGTTTTCTCAGCTCGGCATCTGCAATTTTTGCCGGATCGGCCGCGGCGGCCGATACCTCGGCCGTGAGTTCCTGTTTCAGTTTGGATGTTACTTCTTTGTCGATGGACTGTGAGGAAACGGCGGCAGCTACCGTTTCAAGCAGCTGCAGAAGCGTATCAGACCGCCCTGAAGCATCGATCTCGATATAGTCGTAATTTGTGACGACATCAAGGCCGCCGCCGAGTTCGTCGCGAAAGTACTCCCGAGCTGCTTGGTTCGGAAAGATGCTGTCGGCTGTCAACCGCATAACCCCTTCTTTTCCTTGAGGATCGAAAGCCGCACCCGAATTTATTCGGAGGCGGATCGAAACATCCTTCGCGTTATAATCGCGCCACATCAGGATCTTAAGTCCGTTCAGGAGCCTCTCCTGACGCGGCTGAGCCGCAGCGGAGGCCCCAAAAATAAAGGCCCCGAAGATCACTGCGAAAGCGATAAGTTTCAAATCGAACAGATAGTGGACTTTCATCGTAATTAAAGCGGAATTCGTGTGCAGCCGGACATTTAGTTGCATTATAAGCGGTAATTGTTGTAAACACGCGAAAAATCCTTTGAATTATGACGCGGGAACTAAATTGAGATTCTAGTAACAGGCAGGCATCGCGTCAAACGTATGGCGCATCTATCAGTGCAGGAGCGGGCATTGCTTCACGCGTGTCCGCATAGCGTTTCACATTGCTTAACATACGTTAACGATTGGCGTTATAATCACACGGCATGTCTTCGGCGTACCGCTCGGACGCCGAGATAAGAATGAGGTTGAAGAAATGGGAAAGGTCGTAAAGTTTTGCACCTCGTGCGATGAAAGTTTTGCGGAGAAGTTCAGCTTTTGTCCGACATGCGGTACATCGCTTCAGGCTTTTGAGCTTAATCCGGTCGCTGCGGCCGAACGGGAAGCTGAACCGCTTTTGGAGGCTGCGCCGCCGGCAGAGCACGATGTGCCCGTTTTGAAGGAAACTATTTCGGAACCGACAGAGGACCCCGAAGCAGTGCTTGAACTCGAAGCGGCACATCCGGCGGAGCCTTCGGCCGAGGAGACCATCGAAGCTTTAGCTGCGGAGCCGACAAGAGAGGTTGTCGCCGAACCGGTCGCCGAATCTGAGCGATCCGTGCCGCCGGCACCGGTGTTCATCCGGCAGTCAGCGGTTGATGCGGATGCCGTTCGCCCTGCGGCCAACTCAGTTGCGGTGCCGCTCGCGGATGACGGATTTCACGTTACGGTGATCGAAGAGAAGAATAACGGCGTCCGCAACTCGCTTCTTCTCGGAGCTTTCGTGTTCATGGTCAGCGTAATGGTGCTCGGCCTTGTTATCAACATTTTTAGTATGGATGTGAGTGTCGGAGCGATCGACGACGGCATTTACACAGCTATGCTCCTTGATGATCCGACCACAATATTGGAAGAAAAGGAGCAGCCGAAGGATGGTAACAAAGGCGGCGGCGGAGGAGGCGGCGGTAAGAATGAGCCCGACCCCGCATCGCAAGGTGCACGTCCGCCAATGCTTCGCGAACCGCAGTTCGTTCCGTCCGCGCATATGGAGCGTTTGACGAATCCCGACATCCCGATCCAGATGGCGATAAAGGGTCCGGTGAATGAGACCTCAAAAGACCCTGATCAACGCTACGGTGTCGATACGACCAAATACGGCACGATCTCCGACGGTCCGGGTTCCGGCGGCGGCATCGGAACGGGTCGCGGTACTGGCGTGGGTTCGGGAAGCGGTTCGGGAGCAGGCAGCGGTTCGGGCAGCGGTTTAGGTAATGGGCGCGGCGACGGCATAGGCGACGGTGACGGGCCCGGAACCGGAAGCTCCGGACCTCCGCCCGCGGCCAGGACCGGCGTAACACAAGCATTGCGGATCATCTCGAAGCCGAAAGCGACATATACTGATGCAGCACGGCAGAATCAGATCCAAGGGAACGTTACCTTGAAGATCACGTTCAATGCGAATGGTTCTATCGGTTCGATAACACCGGTCAGCGGCCTCGGCTACGGTTTGACCGAGCAGGCGATCGCGGCCGCAAGGCGTATCGTATTCGAGCCGGCAAAGATAAACGGAGTTCCGCAAACGGTCTCAAAGACGTTCCAATATTCTTTCACGATCTATTGATCGGTCAAACAGAAAAACTGATGAGCGGGCGGGCGTAATGCCGGCCCGTTTTTTATATGAATACCACCGATTGGGATGACGGGATCTCGAAGCGCTTTCGGCAGCGTATGTTTTGGCAGGCGAGCATGTCGTCGATGCGAACCAAGTAATCGCGAGACTTCTCGAACTGTGAGCGGTCGCGATCATTCATTTTTGCGGCGACGTTCTTCTTTTTTGTACGCTTGAGCCAGCGCACATCGTAATCATACCGCTCACGGCAAAATGGACACGCGTACGATGCCCGTTTGGTTTCCTGTTTCTCGTTGAAAATATCGCACTCACGCATCTGTATGAGTTTATCACAATGAATTATGACAGCGATAAGAGATATTGAAAGCTGAAGATCCCTCCTTCGTGACCGTCCGAGAAGACAAAGTTCAGCGCATAACGGCCGACCAACGCGGTGGATCTGATCGTCAGGCCGTCGTCCACATTGTCATCATCAAGCAACTTCTTGCCGGTCCATTCATCACGGCAAAGGGCGCATGGGCAAGCGCGGCGAAGCTGTGCCGCATTGTATCGTGTTTCTTTCCCGTCAGACCATGCGATGGTCAATTCGGAATCAGATTCTTCGATGATCTGCGTAGGCTGTATCATTACCACCAAGTTTACGCGGCAACGGGCGGAACGTCGAGTTCGCCTGCCCCATCGAGGCGAGGAAATATCCTTCTGTAAATGACAAGCAGCAGAGCGGTCAAGATCGGGATGGTGAAGTAAACACCGACACAAAAAGCCATCATTCCGGCAAGCGAAATACCGATCTGCAACGCCATAAAGCCGCCGACACCGCGCAGATTCTTTATCACCGCACGAAAGCTGAGTTTTATCGCATCCCAATTTGAAAGGCCGCGGTCGATGACCAGCGGAAAGGCAAAGATCAGGACCGAGTGGATGCAGACCATTATTATCGCCACCACTAGCTCGACCGCGACGCCAAGAGCGAACGCTGCCAGAAGCTCTCCTCCGGAGACCCGTTGGCCTCGAACGGCTGAAATTATCAGCGGCAGATATACGGTGATCGTCATCGCAGCAACATAAGCGATGATCGGCACGACGAACAGTATGACAATCAAGATCGTTTGCTTAAAGTACTTGAAGCCTGCGAACAGGTCGTCGAAAACGACGCGTCCGCCATCGACCTTGCGCAGATAAGCCAAAAAGATGCCGCACACCATCGGCCCGAGGAGAATATACATGGAGATGCCGGCGATCGTCGCGCCGACGATCGAGAGGGCGAACAGTATCCAATACTCATCCTTGATCAGTGCCCAGCCTTCTTTCAAGCATTCGACGGGGCGGATCTGTCCGACCGTAAATTCAGTTCGCTCCATAAGTTATTCACTCGCCGTAAATATCATGAAGATATTGGCTCACCATTCGGTCGCTTGAGAATTGCGGCGTAAGCGTAGCGATTGCGTTCCGCATACGCTCGATCCAGCGGCGGTGCATACCTTTTTCATCTGTTGCGTAGTACTCGGGAATGATCACGTTCTCAAGCGTCGAGTACAAAGCCTCGGCATCTTCTGAGTCCATTTGATTCTCGGCATCGACCTCCGTATCGCCGATCTCAAAACCGTTCTCGCCGTTGTAGCCCTCGATCCACCAGCCGTCGAGGATCGAGAAGTTGAGGACGCCGTTCATTGCTGCCTTCATACCGCTCGTGCCGCTTGCCTCCATCGGACGCCTCGGCACGTTCATCCAAACATCGACGCCGTGGACCATATATCGTGCGATCTCTTGATCGTAATCTTCGAGGAAGACGGCCCGCCGCTGCCAGTTCGAGTCGTGGTCGATCGACATAAGCTTTTGGAGCATCGTCTTGGCTGTCGAATCCTGCGGATGCGCTTTGCCGGCAAAGACGAACTGCACGGGCCGCTCGACCGCATCAACTAGCCGGAGCAGCCGCGGCAGGTCGGTCAGGATAAGATCCCATCGTTTGTATGCAGCGATGCGGCGGGCGAAACCGATGGTAAGGATGTCTTGTGTGAACAGCCCTTGAATATTCTCGTGTTCGTGGATCGTTTCGATGCCGCCGGCGTCCTTCACGGCTGTTCGTTCGCGAATAAATGCTATTAGCAGGCCCTTCAATTTTTGATGCGTCTCCCAAAGGTCGCGATCTGAGATCCCTGCGACAGCGGCGGCCCATTCATCTTTTTGACGGATCAAATGATGCCAATCAGCACCGATCTCACGCTCGAAAAGCGAGCCGAACGCCGGTGCGATCCAGCTTGGCGGATGAACGCCGTTGGTAACCGACGTGATCGGTACGGCGGACGGATCGCTGAGGTCAGGGAACATCTTGAGCCACAGTTCACGTGAAACCTCACCGTGTTTTTCGCTCACACCGTTCGACGAGCGGCACATACGGATGGCGAGCGGCGTCATGCCGAAGAACTCTTTATCATCCGAAAGGTTGGCGCGGCCAAGCGCGATGAATTCGTTATCGGTAAGCTTTAGCGAACGAAGGAAATCTTTGCTGAAACAATCGAGCAAAAGCTTCGGGTCGAATGCGTCATTTCCGGCCGCGACCGGTGTATGTGTTGTGAATACACATTTTTGGCGAACTGCGGCAACTGCATCGGCAAAATTCGCGCTTGCATTATTTGCAAGATACTCGCTCGCAAGTTCAAGCGTACAGAATGCGGCGTGGCCTTCGTTCAAATGCAGAACATCCGGGTTGATGCCGAGCTTTCGCAAGAGACGAACTCCGCCGATGCCGAGCACCTTTTCCTGCACGATGCGCGTTTCGGCGTCGCCGCCGTACAGATGTCCCGTAATAAGGCGGTCAACCTCGGCATTTTGATAGATATTGGTGTCGAGAAGATAAAGTGAGATGCGGCCGACATTTGCTTTCCAGACGCGTGCGGTAACTTCTCGGCCGCGAATGTGTACGCAGACCGTAAGAAGCTCGCCGCCCGCATCTTTTACAGGCGTCAAGGCGAGCTGCGAATCGAAAACGTCCTGATAGCGCTCTTCCTGCCAGCCTTCGTGAGTTACGCTTTGCCGAAAATAGCCGTAACGATAGAGAAGGCCGATCGCAACGAGCGGAACGTCGAGGTCGCTCGCGGACTTGAGGTGATCGCCCGCGAGTATGCCGAGTCCGCCGGAGTAATTCGGCAGCGAATTGTGAATACCGTATTCCGCACAGAAGTAAGCGATACGCGGCGGATGATCCGCAACGTCGAGATACGCGGACATCTTTGCTGCAAACTGTTCCAGACGTTCCAGATACGGCGAATCTGCTGCGCGATGCCAGAGGCGGAAGTTCTTAACCTTTTGCAGGAAAAGCCGAGGGTTTTGTTCGCATTTTTCCCAGAGAGCCGCGTCGATGTCACGGAAAAGATCGGCTCCGTCGGCTTGCCAAGACCAATAAAAATTGCGCGAAATGCGTTCAAGAGCCTGCAGATCGGGCGGCAGATTGCGGGTCAATTCAAAATCAGCTCGGATATTAGGTGCGGGTCGCGGCTTAGTTGCGATGTCGTTCGATTCCTCCATGGTTTTGCGGGGAGCACCAACCGAATATAAACGATGAAACGGCTGACGGCAATTTCCGCTGCGATGTAGTTGAGCGGCGGCAATGTGTTCGTTCGACACCGGATGCCGCATTGAGATCGCTGCGGGCGGCGCCTACCGATTTCTGCCCGCGGCATTCATTCGCTATAATCTTTGCTTTCGCAAAGCTTTGCGCGATGCGTGTTCATTATGAAATTGGAGATCATTCCCGTGAAGTGGTCGGACGAAGGCGTGCTGATGCTCGATCAGCGGCTGCTGCCGACCGAAGAGAAATGGCTGACGCTCAAGAGTTACGGTGAAGTTGCGGCCGGCATCAAGGATATGGTCGTGCGCGGAGCTCCTGCGATCGGCGTCTCGGCTGCTTACGGCATCGCGCTTGCGGCAAAGCAGTTTGTCGGCACGACAGCGGATGACCTCGCGGATGATCTCGAATACGCATCGGAGGTTATAGGTGCGACGCGGCCGACCGCAGTTAACCTTTTTTGGGCGCTCGAACGTATGAAACGTGCGTTCGAGAAGGCACGCGGCGAAGGCCGTTCGGTGAGCGAGATCAAGACACTGCTAATTGACGAAGCAGAGGCCATCCACGACGAAGACATCGAAGCACAGCGGCTTATTGCGCAGTACGGCGGCGAATTGCTGCACGACAACGACACGGTTCTGACGCACTGTAATGCCGGAGCTTTGGCGACCGGCGGTGTTTGGGGCACGGCGCTCGGAGTGATACGCGGCGCGGTCGATCAGGGCAAGCACATAGCCGTTATCGCCGACGAGACGCGGCCGTACCTGCAGGGCGCGCGGCTTACGGCCTGGGAATTGATGGAAGACGGCATCCCCGTAACGCTTATAACAGACAATATGAGCGGCCACATAATGAAGCAGGGGAATGTGCAGGCGGTGGTCGTCGGGAGCGACCGCATCGCGGCGAACGGCGATGTCGCCAACAAGATCGGCACCTACATGGTCGCGGTGCTCGCAAAGCGCCACAACATTCCGTTCTATGTCGCGGCTCCTTTGTCCACGGTCGATCTAAATTGTCCTACGGGCGACGACATTCCCATCGAAGAACGCGACCGCACCGAAGTCACGCACGTCAAAGACATCCAGCTCGCGCCCGACAACGTCGGCATCACGAACTACGCCTTCGACGTAACGCCGAACGAACTCGTCACCGCGATCATTACCGAAAAAGGCGTCGCCCGTGCACCTTACACCGAAACCTTAAAGGCTCAGTTCAACAGTCACGCTATATGAATTGCCACGCTATTTAGAGCGTGGTCTGGATGCAAATAACTTCTCGGGGCTTTAGCCCAACAGACTGTTTGCACTATTGGGCTAAAGCCCAAAACATTTATTGCAATTTACCCACTAGCTGAAGCTAGTGGCAATTCTGTAGAAGTTTTAGAATTGCCACGAGCTTTAGCTAGTCGAGAGAGAATGGCTCAACTCACGAATTCTCTACAAACCGCTTAGATCACCTTGCTTCCATGCGGAGTTTTTGAAGTAGTAGATTCGGCGGCCGGGTTTCATTCCGTCTAGGAGGCCTTCGTCGAGCGAGATGCCGTAGCTGCCGCGGCAAAGCGGTTCGATCCAGTCGTTGCCGTTTCGCATATAGGTGCGGATCTTTTCGCTGTCCGCACCCATTTGGAACGCCATCGGCACGGCTTCGTCAACAGGGAAGTCATTGAACCATGCATCGCCGGTGCACCAAGAGGCGAGCGAGGTCATGGTCAGCGTGGGGTGAATGGCGGGTGGCGAGTGGTGAGTGTTGGTACGCTCGTTAACACTCTCATTTCCGTCCGTGTCTTCTGATCCGGCATTCTGACCGCCCGCTGACGCAGGCGGTTCTGACAAGAGCCGCCGCAGTTCGAACATCATTTTGCGATAGAAATCACGTTCCGAGACGACCGCATCGAAATCGACCTGAACGCCGCGCATGTTTGGCAGCGTTCGCGTCGCCGCGATGAGATCGGCGGTCTTGGCGGCCATCTCGTCGTCAAGTGTCGGCCGCTTTGCGGTGCTTTTGTTCGTCTCGATGCGTGTTACCGCGATGATATACGCGCCGTCCGCCGTTTCAAGCGGCTGCATTCGCGGCTTGCGGTTTATACTGCCGTTCTCGAGAAACAGCGTTTGTGCGAGGAACGCCACGCCGAATTCCTTCGCGTCAAACCCGCTCAGATCCTCGGGCCGCTCCCACGCCCAGATGATCCGCCGCGGCATCTCAGCGTCGAGCCGTGCGTTCACCGTGTTCTTTTGCACGGCGCAGGACGACAAGATCGCCGCCAAAATGAACGCCGGAATGATCCTTACGAACATGGTAAGCAGTTTAACAGCATAGCCGCGTTGTGTTTAGGCGGTTTTGCCCGCCGCCGTATCCGCGGCTTGCCGGACGATGCGTGCAAAGAGCCTTTTGCCGCATATTGATGTTTAGACACACGGCATTTAGCTGATATAATTGGCTGACTGAATGGTGATTCATTTATGAGCGAACGTGAACAAGTCCCGATGGATGTGGTCTTTGTCGGTGCCGGCCCCGCAAACCTCGCCGGTGCTTTGCATCTGAAACGCGAGGCAAAGCTGCACGATGAAATGATCGACAAAGGTTTCAAGACCGGCCGCAAGATCGGCGAACTCGAGATCGCGATCGTCGAAAAAGGGCCTTTCGTCGGTGCTCACATCCTCTCGGGTGCCGTTATGGATCCGCGTGCGATCCGTGAGCTGATGTCCGATTTTATCGCCGAAGGCTTTCCTGTCGATACGGTCGTTACCGAGGATGCCGCATGGTATTTGACCGAAAAAGGCGGCTTTAACGCACCGATCGTTCCGCCGCCGCTCAAGAATAAGGGCAAATATATCGTAAGCCTGAGCAAAGTTTGCGAGTGGCTTGCCGAGAAATGCGAGGCGGAGGGCATCAATATCTTTCCCGAATTTCCGGCAGCCGAAGTTTTGTATGACGAGAATGACGCCGTGATCGGCGTGCGTACCGGCGACAAGGGCATCGACAAAGACGGCAAGCGGAAGCCGAACTTCGAGCCGGGCGTCGATCTGCTCGCAAAGGTTACCGTTCTCGGCGAAGGTTCGCGCGGTTCGCTTGCCAAGCAGGTAATGGCAAGGTTCGGATTGTTGGAGGGCAAGGAGCCGCAGGTTTTCTCGCTTGGGGTCAAAGAGCTGTGGGAAGTGCCCGAAGGAAACTTTCCCGAAGGCAAGGTTGTCCACACGCTTGGTTTTCCCTCGGACACACGGACCTATGGCGGCGGCTGGATCTACGGATTTAAGAACAACATCGTAAGCATCGGTTACGTTACGGGCCTCGATTACGAGGACCCTATGATCGATCCGCACGCGGAGTTTCAGAAATTTAAGACGAATCCTAAGGTCGCCGCGATCCTTAAAGGCGGCAAACTCGTCAAGTATGGTGCGAAAACGCTCAATGCCGGCGGCTGTTACACGATGCCGAAGCTTTATGCGGACGGCGTCCTGCTCGTGGGCGATTCGGCTTCGTTCCTCAACGGCCAGCGTATTAAAGGCATCCATACCGCGATGAAGTCCGGCATGCTCGCAGCCGAGACCATAGTTTTTGCCCTTGCTCAGGAAGATTTTTCATCTGAAACACTGCGGCACTTTGAGGAAAAGGTCAACGTCAGTTGGATCCATGACGAGCTTTATAAGGTGCGGAATTTCCACGCCGCGTTCCAAAAAGGGCGTTGGGCCGCGCTCATCAATTCGGGCCTGCAGTACATTACCGGCGGCCTCGCATGGGGCTTTATGCCGAAAGAACATCACGTCGCGGGATACGAAAGAATGCTCAAGTTAACGGAAAACGGAAAGCGGAAAACGGAAAATGCCGGCCGTTATTCCGGCATTCCGTTTGATAAGGAACTCACGTTCGACAAGATGACCGACGTTTTTTACGGTGCGGTCGCACACGATGAGGATCAGCCTTCGCATCTTCACGTCCTCGATACCGAAATTTGCGCCACGCGTTGTGTCGAGGAATATGGCAATCCGTGCCAGCGTTTTTGCCCGGCAGGCGTTTATGAGATGGAGTATAGTGATTCGGCCGGCCGCAAGGAACTAAAGGTCAACTTTGCCAACTGCGTCCACTGCAAGACGTGCGATGTTGCCGATCCTTATCAAATAATCAATTGGGTAACGCCCGAAGGCGGCGGGCCGAACTATAAGGGAATGTAAAACAAAAAAAGGCTCGCACGACGCGGGCCTTTTTTGCGATCGCCGGTCTGAACGGCCTAGTGCTCAAGTATCTCGAAGTTGACCTTCCGCTCTTTGATCTCTTTGAGTGCGATCCGCGTCGGTTTTGTTCCCTGAACAGCAACATCAACCCTCGGTTTTGCACCGCGTTGAAGCTGCTTGCTGCGTTGTGCGGCCAGGATGATCATCCGGTATTTCGAATCGATCTCGGGCGGATCGATTATTTCTTCTTCCTCAACTTCATCGATCGGATCAATGTTCTCGTTCTCGTTTGCCATAATGTTCGGCTATTCTCCTTCAAAAAGATGCCTCGAGGCATCGAAACTATCAAGGATACTCTGAATCGCATCGTTTTGTCTATTCGTCGCCTGCCTTGAGGCCAGAATAACAGAGGCAAGTTGCCGAACCGCTGTGGACAGATCCTGGTTGACGATGACGTAATCGAAGTTCTTGTATTGCAGCACCTCGTCGAATGAGTTCTGAAGCCGCATATGCAGTTCGGCTGCATCTTCCGTCGCTCTGGCGGTCAGGCGGGCCCTCAGCACCTCGAAGGATGGCGGTAGAATAAAAATGCTGACGCTTGCGTCGGGCTGCCGCTTCATTATGCTCAATGCGCCTTGGACATCGACCTCTACGATCAGGTCCTTGCCGGTATTGACCGCCTTTCGGCTTTCCGCTATCGAAGTGCCGTAAAGATGGCCGTGCACTACCGCATATTCGAGAAAGTCGTTCGCCGCAATGCGGCGACGGAACTCATCTTCAGAGATGAAATAGTACTCGCGGCCTTCCTCTTCACCCGCACGCTTGGGCCGTGTGGTGTGCGAGCATGAATAGCCGAGATCGGGAAGCAGCTTGCGCACTTCCGTGATCAATGTACCCTTACCTCCGCCTGAGGGAGAGCTGATGATTATTAACTTTCCTGCCGCCATTATTCGATGTTCTGTACTTGTTCGCGCAACTTCTCGATCTCACTCTTTATAGCCAGCGCATTGTCTTTGACCGTCAAGTTGCCGGTCTTTGACGATATCGTGTTCGCCTCGCGGTTCAGCTCCTGCGTGAGAAAATCGAGACGCTTGCCGACGTCTTTTTCGTCAGCCATTATCATCTTGAAATGCTCGATATGAGCACTGAGTCGTGCTATCTCCTCCGAGATATCAGATCGATCGGCAAGATACGCGACTTCCTGAGCAAGCCGAGCCGGATCGACCTCGATCTTTGTGCCGGCTTTTGCAAGGATATCACCGATACGCTTTTCGAGCCGTTGACGGTATTCGTCGGTAATGTTCGCCGATTCGGCCGTTATCGCTGCAAGACGGACGGTGATCGTCTCCAATCGCGTATTTAGGTCATCAGCGAGCAGCGAACCTTCTTTTGCACGCATCGCGTCGAGGTCTTCAAGCGCGTGTTTGAGCGTCGCGGAAACAAGTTCGGCAAAAGCCGGCGAGACCTCAGCTCTCTTGACCGAGACCGCATTCGGAAGCCGGACGATGACATTCATATCAGGCTCGCCGCTAAGCCCAAAGGTGTCGCGGATCTCCTGCATGGCATTAACGTATGCCGTTATAACAGGCAGATCGATCTCATACGCCGAACTGCCGCTGCGGTCGTATTGGAAGCTGACCTCGATACGGCCGCGTGCAAGCCGATCGGTGACGCAGCGCTTCAATTCGGTTTCAAGCTGCTGAAGTTCGGAGGGCAGCTTCAGATTTATATCGAGATAGCGATTGTTTACAGTTTTTATCTCGACGGTAATGTCGCCTTCCTCGATGCTGCCTGAAGCACGGCCGAAGCCTGTCATTGATCTCATAAAATCGCATCCTCATCGAACTGCAGGCCGTAAAGCCGTGTATAAATACCGTCAAGGGCGAGCAGTTCGTCGTGTGTACCCGTCTCAACGATGTTTCCTTCCTTCATTACGACGATCTTGTCGGCTTTTCTGATGGTCGAAAGCCTGTGGGCGATCACGATCGAAGTGCGGTCTTTCATTAAGTTCGCTAATGCCTGCTGAACAAGATATTCGCTTTCGTTATCGAGTGCCGAGGTGGCCTCGTCAAGGATAAGCACCGGAGCATCGACAAGTATCGCACGCGCAATGGCGATACGCTGACGCTGGCCGCCGGAAAGGATCGTGCCGCGTTCGCCGACGATAGTTTCGTATCCGTGCGGCAGTCTGTCGATGAACTCATCGGCAAGTGCCACTGCGGCGGCTTCGGCAATGGCTTCAGGAGCAGCGTCGGGCCGGCCGTACGATATATTGTATGCGACCGTGTCGTTAAAAAGAACGGTCTCCTGACTGACAAGTGCGAGCTGCCGATGCAGGCTTTTCAGCCCTGCATCACGAAGATCGATGCCGTCCCAGCGAACATTGCCCGATGTCGGGTCATACAAACGCTGTACAAGCTTTACAAGCGTTGACTTACCGCCGCCGCTTTCCCCGACAAGCGCGACCATTGAGCCTTTTGGAATGGTCAGATCGACGTCCCGGAGGACTTGTTTATCGCTGTGCCGATAGTGAAAGCCGACCTTTTCTAGCGTGATCGCGTCCTTGAGCGGCGCGAGCTGAACGGCGTTCGGCTTTTCGATCACAGGCTCGTCGTCATCGAGTATTTGCCAAATATCCCTCGCAGACGCCAAGGCCCGCGTTATCTCGCTGTGCTGACGCGAGATCTTGCGCATCGGGTCATAACTGCGTAAGAGGAAAAAGACAAAGGCGAAGAACTGAGCGGCATCGAGGCGTCCGATATGCACCTCGCGAAGCCCGAAATAAAAGAGCAGGACGACGGCGAGTGTGCCGATGATATCGATCGTAGGCGGCGAAAAAGCAGCAAACTGCTGTGAGCGCAGATTCGCCTTCGCTATCACGCCCGCAACCTTTTCAAAGTGCTTCATTTCGCGTTCCTGCCCTTCATAGGCATTTACGACGGCGTAATTTGAAAGCGTTTCTTGCGTGCGGTCGCTCAACGCTTTACTGCCTTCGACGCTTATCTCACTTTGCTTGCGTATGCGGCGGCTGAACTCAGTCGTCAGATAGGCAATTATCGGTGCGAGCACGATCGCGCCGAGCATCAGCCGCCAACTGTAATAAAATGCGGCCGAAAAGAAAAAGATCAGCAGGATGGATTCGCGTAGAATATCGCGAAGATTGGCGGCAACTGCGAGTTCGATAGCCGCGCAGCTGACTACGATACGCGAGACGAGGAAATTCGTACGGTGGCGTTCAAAGAATGATGCCGACTGCCGCAGCAGATGCGAGTAAAGCTCCTTGCGCAGATCAAGAACTGCCGTTTGTCCGATCTTTGCCATCAAATATGATGAAAAGTATTCGGCGATCGCTTTTGCTGCCGTGAAGGACAACAGCATGATCGAGATGACGATCCATGCTTTGTACCAGTCGTCGAGCGGCACGATGCCCGAAAGATCGAAAGGCGTTTTCGACTTAACCGGGTTCGGCATGAACTGATTGAAGATCGGTACGAGCAAGGCCGTCGTGGCCGTTTCAAAGACGGCAACGCAGAACATGGCAAAGACAGCCACAACAAAGGTGACTCGGTGCGGCTTCAAATAGCCAAGCAGTCTTCGCAGATCGTTCATCGCGCGTCGTAAAGAGTTGAATATACTTTACTTGTGCTGCTTGTGTCCAAAAAGGTTATTTGCAACTTGTTAAACAGTTGTGGCATCTTTTCCTTGAGTATTATCGTACAGGAGTTATAAATGCCGATCACAATCTTTCGAGCGTTCTCATTCACTATACTTGCGGTCTTTCTGCTGTCGGCCGGCGTAGTTGCGCAAAGCGATATGGCACGCCGAACCACGGCGGTAACATATCCGTTGGACGAGACCGTGCAGCTTCAATTTCGCGGGACGACTCGGTTTCCGCGAATGAAGGGCGAGGCGCGGATCAAGCGCACAAGCCGAAACGGTACGGAAGTGGATGTTTCAGTGTCGAAGATGCCGCGTCCGTTTGAATTGGGTGCTGGATACGCTACCTATGTCCTTTGGGCGATCTCACCGGACGGCCAGGTCGATAATCTTGGCGAGATCAAACGTCGCGGTTTTTTTGAGTTCGACTCGAAGATAAGCGTTACGACGCGACTCCAAACCTTTGCGTTGATCATCACCGCGGAGCCTCATTTTCTTGTTCGCAGGCCCAGCCAGGCCATAATGCTTGAGAATCTGAATCCGTACACCCTTTCCGGCAAGCCGATCCAGACGACGACAGCGGTACAGTATTTCGGCAATTCGAGCGATTTCTTCCGCGACCCCAAAACGCCCGAGATCGCTGAATTGGATTACTCGCACACGCCGTCGGCAATATTGCAGGCAAAACAGGCTATCGCACTTGCCAGATTTGCGGGAGCAGAACGCGACGCGGCTCAGGAGCTTAATGCCGCAACGGTACTTTATGACAATGCGGAGAATGCATGGCGTGCCGGACGTAAGGAGGAGCAGGTCGATATCACGGCGCGGCAAGCGATCAGTGCGGCTGTTAAAGCCGAAGATCGGGCTATTGTCGAGCGGCAAAATCGGGAGAAGCGCAACGAAAAGACGATGGCGGACGCAGAGGTGCGGCGGGCCGAGCAGCGTTATGCCGACTCGCAGAACCGAATTTCCGATCTGGAAGATGAACTCAGCCGAGAGCGCCGAAGCCGTGAACTTGCCGAACGCGATGTTGCGAATTTTTCGAATCAGATCAAAGAACTGCGTGAAGAGAACGGCCGGCTTCGCGAGGAACTTGGCCGTGCAAAACTCGACGCAGAGAATGCAAATGCGAAAGTCCAGGCGATAGAGGCGCAAAAACAAGCAGCAGAGGAGGCTCAGGCAAAGGAGGCGAGGGCAGCGCGTATAAAGGCCGGCGAGAAGCAATTGATGACCGATCTCAGGCGTTTCGGGACGGTTTCCAAGATACAGAATTCGATAGTCCTCGTCTTGCCGGAGAGCTATTGGCAGGCGGCGCGTTCATCGACCTTTGCAATGCAGTCTGACGGTAAACTGACCTCGATCGCCGAGATCCTGGTAAATAATCCGGATTACAAGATCACCATTGAATCGCACACCGATGATGTCGGTGAGGCGGCGACGCTTGAGGCCCTCACTGATCAGCGGGCTGCCAGGATAAAAGCAAAATTTGAGTCGCTTGGTATCGGTACACAGCGGATCAGCGCAAAAGGATACGGCGGTACGATACCTGCCGTGCCGGGAGCGAAAGGCGCGGCTAAGGCGAAAAATCGGCGTGTCAATATAATTCTCGACGCCGACCTGAGTTAGCTTTTTAGAACATTAAGGCGATGCGGCGGCATCGCGATCATACATTCGTCGCCGACGTTCAGGCCAACCACGCGAAATACGCGTGCAAGCAGTTCCAAGCCGCTGCAATCGAGCGAAACGAGCGTAGTCGGTCCGTGAAATCGTATGTCGCGAACGATCCCGCGAATGACGTTATCCTCAGGAAAGGACGCTTCAAATGAGATCGAGACGTGTTCGGGGCGTATCGCAAGCGAAACGCTCTGATGTATGGCGCCGAGTTTTCCTTTTGCGGTAATGCGTGCCGTGAGGCGATGGCCGCCGTCGATGGTCTGAAACTCAGGCAGCTCTGCATTTGTCGAGGTCAAGCGGCGGGCCTCGATCAGATTACATTCACCGGTTAGTCTTGCGGCGGCAACATTTATCGGATTCTCATATACCTGTTGTGTAAAGCCAGCTTGTATCAGATAGCTTCGGTCGATGATAACTATCCGATCGCAGACCGCCGCCAAACGCTGAAAATCCGACGAGGCCATGACGATCGTCTTCCCTGAATCACGCAGTTTCTTTGCATAGAATGCCTGAATGAATGCATCGGCAGGGGCAAGCAGGTCGTCGAGCAGCAGGATAGGTGCGTCGGCTTCCAGAGCAGAATCGAGGGCTTGGCGGCGGGCCTCACAGTCGGAAAGCGATGTTTTGTCCGCACCGAATATACCGGTTTTGCGGATCGGCGTCGGAAATATAAAGTCCTCGGGCGAAAGCCCCTCGACCTTGCCTCCGTTCGAGCGATCCATGCCGGCAATAAGCCGGAGCAAGGTCGTCTTTCCGGCGCCTTCGCCGCCCAAAATGCCGATGCGCTCGCCGTCAGCCACCTCGAACGAGATATCACGGAGGACCCATTTTCCATCCGTTACTTTAGATAGTTCCTCAACCGTAAAGCCCATAAGAGTAAGCAATTACCGCAACTTTATTTCCGAAGTTTCGTGCAAAGAAAAGTATGCCGTTGTCATCGTATCATTGCAAGGGTAAACTCGAAGCGCGTGTGATGGCAAAAGGTGATTCGGTAAAACGCAAGATCGTAAGGGCCGGCGGATGGCAGGTCGCACGGCGTGCAGCACGGTCTGTACCGTTCGGCGGCACTGTCCTCGCTGTGGTACTCGTTGGCACCGATGTTCGTAAAAAAGGCCTTCTGCTCGGGCTGATCAATTCGGGGATCGATGCTATTCCGATAGTCGGATTGGCAAAGAATTCAATTGAACTGTTTCGCGGCGATCTGCTGCCGGACAAAGCGGACAGAAAGAAGAGGAAATGAGATCAAGCATTCTGTACACGTCATTATTGGCCGCACTGTTCGTTGTCCTGTCGATCGGGACAGCCTTTGCACAAACCAAGCAGCAAAAGAAGCCTATCAAGCGAACGGCTTCGAAAACGGCACCGACACGTACCCTTACGGGTGCCGAGATCATAAACCAAGGCGGCGTTCTGTATGACCCGGCAGATGTGCAGCAGCAGGCAGAAGAACCGCTGTCGGAACCTCCTTCAACAGATGACAGTGCCGCAAAGATCAAGGAGCTTAGCTCTCGCATCAAGAAACTCGAATCATCACGGCCCGATCCGTACGAAGAGCAGCAGAAGCGCCTTCTGACAAATTTGGATATTTTGACGCGTGCTGAGCAGCGTAGCGAGAGCCTCCGCCGCCAGATATTCGATCTCCTTGACCGCGAGAATAGTGTTAAGCTTCGGCTTGACCAAATATCAACTGCGATCTTGCCTGAGGCTATTGAGCGTGAGGTCGCAACTGCCGGTTCGCTGCGGCCTGAAGTGCTCCGTGAGCAGCGGCGCAAGTCCCTCGAAAGCGAGAGGCAGAACCTTCAGGCACTGCTCGCGGAGATCAGCGCGACAAAAGATAACCTGCAACAGAGCCTTCTCCGGTCAGACCAGCTTGTCGAAAAGCTTCGAAATCGCCTCGAAAAGGATATCGATACCGCGATCGCCGAACCTGACGAAAACTGAATTATTTTCTGCAAGGCAATGCAACCCGATCCGTTCTGATGGTGTCTCAAAGAGAGACCAAACCGGTAACGAGATCGTGGAGAGGATCGTCAAAATGAGAAGATATCTGTTTTTATTGCCCGCAGTTGCGAGTATTTTCGGCATATTTGGTGCAATGCGGACGCTGGCCCAGGGTGTGATCGTTCCGATCATTTGCGACGTAAGACCGTGTCGCCCTATGCCACGGCCGCCCGTGCCGCTCCCGAACGTCCTTCCCGTAAGCTCGGTTCGACTTGATACCAAGATCGTCGGGCAGGTAGCCACAACCCACGTCGAGCAGATATTCCGCAACGATACTGATATGAGGCTTGAAGGGACCTACTTTTTTCCCATACCTGAGGCAGCGTCGATCGTTGAGTTCGCTATTTGGGAGAACGGAAAGAAGCTTGTCGGCGAAGTTCGCTCACGCGAGGAGGCGCGGAGGATCTACAACGAGATAGTCCGCCGTCAACGTGATCCGGGGCTATTGGAATACGCAGGAAAGGATCTCTTCCAAGCATCGATCTTTCCGATCGAGCCGCGTTCGGATAAGAAATTAGAATTGACATACAGCGAGGTGCTTCGGGCTGACAGCGGAACGGTTGCGTATCGCTATCCGCTCGGCATGGGAAGGAATATATGGCGTCCGGCAAGCCCGGAGCCAGCGTTGAATTCGCAGTCGCCGCAGCAGGTTGGGACCTTTTCCGGCTCGATCGAGATCAATGCGAATGGACCTATCCGCAATATTTACTCGCCGACCCATCAGATCGACACGAAGCTGAAGGGCGATAAGAGTGCGAATGTTTCGTTCGAAGCAAAGAACAACACTTCCGACCTCCAGCTTTTTTACAGCCTTTCCGATAAAGACTTCGGAATGTCTTTGATAACGTATCGAGAACCGGGCAAGGACGGCTATTTTCTCCTCACATTGTCGCCTAAGGACAAGTTGACCGAGACCGAATACCTCAATAAAGACATCGTCTTCGTGATCGACACGAGCGGTTCGATGGCGGATGCGGGCAAGATGGAAAAGGCCCGAAAAGCGTTGCTGTTCGGCATCAAGACACTTCGTGACGGCGATCGCTTCAATGTCGTCAGTTTTGCGGGCGAAGAGCACTTGATGGAAGCAGGCCTCATCGCGGCAAATGACGAAGGCAAACGGCGCGGAACGTCCTTTGTCGAGCGTCTGAGGCCGTCAGGCGGCACTAATATAAATGACACACTTATTGCCTCGCTCAAGCTGTTCGAGAAGAACGACCGGCCGAAGATGCTGGTTTTTATGACCGACGGCCTGCCGAATATCAGCGAAACAAAGCCCGAGCGGATAATCGCTAATTTGCAGGCAGCGAAAGGTTCTGATATCCGCATATTTCCGTTCGGATTCGGTTACGACGTTAATACAATGCTCCTCGACCGCATCGGTTCGGAGAATTCGGGTATCTCGGATTATGTGCAGCCTACGGAAGATCTCGAGGTTAAGGTCTCGAATTTTTTCGCTCGAGTAAGTTCGCCGGTGCTGGCCGACCTGGATATTGACTTCGGCCCTGTGCTTCCGGAACTGATGTACCCGCGAAAGCCGACGGATATGTTTCGCGGCACTCAGATGACGATCATCGGACGTTACAGGAATACGAGCGATCTTCGCGGTGTCGTCCTTAAGTTGACCGGAAGGGTCGGCCGCGAAACGCGAAAGTTCGAATATCCAGGGCTCGATTTTCCGGCTCGTTCGGAGGCGAACGACTTTCTGCCGCGGCTTTGGGCGAGCAGGCGTGTCGGTTGGCTGCTCGAACAGATAAGGAACAACGGTGAGTCAAAAGAAACGCGCGATGAGGTCGTTGAACTTGCTTCGAAGTACGGACTTGTTACGCCTTACACCTCGTATCTGGCGACGGACGGCTCAATGGCGAACGTGCGGAGCTCAGCGCCGTCGGCTGCGGTCGCTATCGGCGGAGGCTCGCGAAAGGCCGCCGAGAAAAGCGGCGCAGACGCAGTAAAACTGAGCGTCCAGCAGAACACCATGCAGAACAGTGTCCAGGTATTTTCTGCCGATGGAGCCGGCGCAGATGAAAATACATTCCTGATCGGCAATACAGCGACGAACCGATTTATTGCCAACAAGAGCTTTGCGAATGAATCGGGTGTGTGGGTTGACGTTGAATTCAATGAGAATGCAAAACTACCGGTCGTTACGGTTAAATTCGGCAGCAATGAGTACTTTGATCTTGCCGCAAAGGAGACCGGGCTTGCACCGTATCTATCGCTCGGCGAGCAGGTTACGGTTGTCTATAAGGGTAAGGTTTTCCGCGTCATAAAGTAGAACGCTGCAAACTCTTAGCAAACGAACGGCATCGGAAAAGGTGATTTTTGGCAAAGGAAACCGTATCCTATTAACCAAAAGATCACCTTTTTCGACCTTTGTCTTATGCGTAATTCCATTTCAGCAGCTTTTATCGTCGGTCTTGTTTTGTTCTTCGCGAATGCGGGGCGTGCTCAGTCGGGCTGGTTTCGCCAAAGTCCCGAGACAACAAGCGATCTTGTTGCGGTCTATTTCACATCGGCTTCTCGGGGATTTATCGGCGGAGACAACGGCTATCTTGCATCGACCGATGACGGCGGCAGAACGTGGCAGAAGATAGCACTGAACACAAAGGAAGACATCAACGAAATATACTTTCGTAATGACAAGAACGGTTATCTCGTTGCGGGCCGGTTGATGTTCATCACGGAGGACGGCGGCCGCACTTGGGGCGAGACCCGTATCTATAGGACGTCGGATTTTCGCAGCGGAACGCCGGTATTCTCGAGTATCCGCTTTTCGGATAAGAAGCACGGCATCGCGATCGGCTCATTGGTGAACAAGGATGACGAGATCATCGATTCGCTGGTGATGCGCACGGAGGATGGCGGCGATACATGGCAGCGGGTTATTATCCCTACAAAAAATGAGCTGTTCCACTTGGATTTTAACGGAAATTCTCACGGCTGGATCGTTGGCGACAAAGGGCTTGTCCTCGCTTCGACCGATGCAGGCAAGACGTGGAGTACGCAGAATTCGGGTGTGCCGCGTGCGTTATTTGCAGTGAACTTCCGGGATGACAATAACGGCTTTGCGGTCGGCGGCGGCGGGACGATAATCCGTACGACTGACGGCGGCAATACATGGATAAAGGTCGAGAATGCCTTTCCTGATACGCTGAAACGCGTATCGTTCGCTGATGATAAGAACGGCTGGGCGGTGGGGCACAATGGTACGATCCTTTTGACGTCTGATAAAGGAAGAACTTGGGTGAAACAAAGTTCAGGCGTAAAAGGAGACTTTTACGGGCTTTTTATATCGAAGAAATACGGTTGTGCGGTCGGCGAAAAGGGAAATGTCGTAACATACAAGCGGTGATCTCGAAGCTGCCGTTACTTGTGCACGGCCGCGATGCGGGCCATCTCGGCCGCACGCGGCAGTAGTTCTAGGCCTTTTGCGGCAACGGGATCGCTCTCCAGAAGTATTCGATCGGCAGCAACCGTTCCTTTTCGCGAAAGTTCGAGGTTGTAGCGTATTCGATCTGCAATGAAGCCCCAATTCGCCGACAGTTCCACGTCACTCGGCATTGAAACCCTATTTTTCGTCAAATACTTCGAGAAAGCCGCGATCAGCGCCGCGCGATCCGCCGCATAAAGCTTTTGTGCGGGAGCCGCAACCGAAACGAACGGAGTTGACGACAGCAAAGGATCGTCTGCGCGGCCGTTGACCGCATCTTTTACAAAAAAGAATATCGGGTCGAGAAGCGCGGCCTGCGAATCGGTAAGATCTTTCGCATCGATTACCTCGTCGGGCAGTATTCCGTCGCCGCCGAGCACCTTTCGGTTGCCCAAGGTGCGGGCTTCTACGTGCGGCTGATCGATAGCGGCGGACTGGCCTGTGTGATTGTAATAATCATAAAGCCCTGTATGCGAATAATCGCGTTGTATCGAGCGTCCGGACGGCGTCAAATAACGCGCGGATGTGAGTGTAAGGCCTGTTCCGTAAGGCAACTCGATCACGCTTTGCACCAATCCCTTGCCGAATGTCTTTGCGCCGACGATAAAGGCCCTATCGCGGTCCTGCATCGCTCCCGCGAAGATCTCGGAAGCCGATGCAGTGTCACCATCAACAAGAAGCACGACCGGAAGGCGTTCCGGTGCCGCGTTGTTCGAGCGCCAGACGCGGTCATCGAGTTTTGTACGGCCGCGTTGGGTTACGATGACGGCGCCGGCCGGCAAAAATGTCTGCGCAACCTTTACTGATTGATCGACAATACCGCCGCCGTTGCCGCGAAGGTCAATAACCAGCGAGCGCATCCCTTGCTGCTTCAAACGTCGAAAGGCTGCGCCGAACTCATCTGCAGTTGTGTATGTGAATCCTTCCGTCAGAGCGATGTAACCAACGCCTGAGCGGAGCATATAAGCATCAGGCACGGACGGCTGCGGAACGATCGAGCGTTTTAGTGCAACTGTAACGACGCTGCCGTCAACTGCGCGTTCGACGGTGAGTTCCAGTGTCGTGCCGTCAGGGCCGCGCAGATGGTTTCGCACGTCTGTTGCAGCGCTTTCCGAAAGGTCTTCGCCGTTAACAGCGAGTATGCGGTCGCCGTAACGAAGTGAAGCACGCGCGGCCGCAGATCCTTTGAAAGCAGCTAGGATAAATGTGCTTGTGATACCGTCTTTCGTGTAGCTTGCGATCGATGCGCCGATACCGGAATAGCCGCTCATCTCTTCATCGAGCAGTTCTTTCCACTCGGCAGCGTTGTAGAAGGCGGAATGCGGATCAAGTGTGCCGAGGGCTCCTTCCAGAGCTGATTCGGTCAGTTTTTCGGCGGAAAGTCGTCTTCCGAAAACGTGATAACGACGGATAAGTTCTTCGGCATCCGAGATTTCGTTCGCGATACGCGGCGCCGCGCCTGTTTCTGCGGCCGGTGAAGCTTCGGATGACGGCGATGCAGCGAATGAAACTCCCGTTCGAAGTTGAAAAGGATCGGACGCGCTCTTAGATGAATGCTGTATCTGCGCAAGGGCCGCGGCCGCAAGCACGCAAGCTAGGATCGGAGCGACGAAAAACGATCGAAACGGCATCATCTTCACCAAAGAACAGGGCAATGGCCGCGTTGCAGCCGAATATCTCAAAACAACCGGCGTGGCGTTAGCGGCACCTTACGGCCACGCCGGTTCAATGTTCGTATGACGCGATGATACTCGCAATACGCTTGCAATTCCAGCAAAAGAATGTGGTTGATTCAAAAGTCATTTTGCTTCAGAATCAGCGTATGTCCGAAGTGAACAAAGAATTACCGGCAAGGCTGCGGCGCTTGATCGAGACGATCGACCTCGCGAACCTTTTGACGCAGCCGATCACGGCTTCGATCGATGAATTACTGACGTCGGCGGCGGCGCGACTTCATTCGGCGGACGCATCGGTGCTTGTGCGCGAAGGTGAAACGGGAGATCTGCGGTTCTTATGTGCGACGGGAAGCGTCGCAGATCAATTGATAGGGATGGACGTGCCTGCGGGTAAGGGAATAGCAGGCTTTGTGCTTATGTCAGGCCAGCCTGTTGCGGTTTCGGACGTCGGTGAAGACACGTCATTCTACGCTGAGGTCGATAAACGTACGGGTTTCTCGACGCAGACGCTCCTTGCGGTTCCGCTTCGATTCGGTGATGAGATAATTGGCGTCCTTGAATTCGTAAATCGTACGGGTGCGCCGCCGTTCGAGCCTTTTTCTGCAGAAGAGATGGATACTGCGGTGATCTATGCTGAAGCTGCCGCGGCGCTTGTCAACGCATACAACGCTGCGGTGCTTTTACGCGGATTGAGCAGCCGCATTATTGCGGATACGGATGAAACTGATCTCGCGGCGATACGAAGTTGGCTGAATGAGATACGCGGATCTGCGGCGCATCGCGAGCGTGCGGAGCTTGCACTGCTTATTCGCGAGATAGCAGATCGCGGTGAAGCCGAACGTCGCCTTTGTCGTGAGATATTAGAGGCTGTTGCGCGGCATACGGACGGTTTTGGCGGGATGAATATCGCGGATACGAGAGATGAGTTCTGAAGAGCGGCAATTTATGCAGACGATGTCGCAGCAGTTCAAGCCGCTGCACGATTGGCGGCAGGCGACGGGACGCGGCGTAACCGTTGCGGTGATAGACAGCGGCATAGATACGCGGCACCAGGAGCTTTCGGGACGCGTGATCGAGTCGGTAGAGGCACGCATTGCCGGAAATCGCGTAATATTCGAGCCATCGACGGCCGGCGACAGTGCAGGTCACGGAACCGCGTGTGCAGCGATAGCAGCGCGGATCGCACCGCATGCGAACTTCGCGTCAATAAAGGTACTCGGGGCCGGAGGTTTGGGCGACGCACAGGCATTCCTGGCGGGCCTCGAGTATGCGATAAAGAAGCGTTACAAAGTGATAAACCTCTCACTCGGGACTACGAAGCCGCAATTCTTCGCTCCGCTGCACGATATGCTCGATAGGGCATATCAGGCCGGCTGTGTCGTTGTCGCGGCAGCGAATAATCTGCCGCAGCCAAGCTTTCCGTCTGTATTTTCTTCCTCTTTGATATCAGTGATAAAGAGTGCCGAGACCGATCCTCTGAAATTCGGATTCCATTACGGCGAAGTTATCGAACTTACCGCTCCGGGCGTGAATATAAGAACGGCTTGGCTCGATAACGGCTACAAAACGCTCACCGGAAACAGCTTTGCGTGCCCGCATATTTCCGGTATCGTCGCGCGTATCGTCGAAGGATATCCCGATCTTACGCCTTTTCAGGTCAAGACCGCCTTATATGCCATCGCACGCGACAATGCGCAAAGCACTGACGCCGCCGAATAAACACATCACGCCATTGCGCGGATAATTCGTTCGAGTGCGCGGCGAGCAGAAGGCTCTTTCGATACGGTGAATTGTTTCGCGCGGCAGCAAAATGCGATAATCTGTGTGCAGATCAGCGGTTGTGAAGCCGCGCTTCAAAAATATGCCACATTCATTCTCTCTGCCGCCGTTAGAGATAAAAGAACACAAGTTGCAGAACGGATTGCGGGTGATCCTAAACCCTGATAATGCGATACCGGTCGTTTCGGTCGCGGTCTATTATAACGTGGGTTCGCGCAATGAGCGTCCTGACAGGACGGGCTTCGCACATCTGTTCGAACATATGATGTTTCAGGGAAGCGAGAACGTGCCGAAAGCCGGACATTTTCAGTATGTGATGAAAGCGGGCGGCACTATGAACGGCACGACCTCGACCGAACGCACAAATTATTACGAAACGCTCCCCGCAAGCCAGCTTCCGCTCGCACTTTGGCTCGAATCCGACAGGATGCGTTCGCTTGCGGTAACGCAGGAGAATCTTGATAACCAGCGTGAGGCCGTAAAGGAGGAGAAAAGGCTGCGTTATGACAATCAGCCTTACGGACAGATCTTCGATCTTATAAGTGAGATGATCTATCAGAACTTTGCGAACGCACATTCGACGATCGGCTCGATGGAACATCTCGACGCGGCCTCAGTAGAGGACGTGCGCGAATTCTTTCGTATCTATTACGCGCCGAATAACGCCGTTGTCGCTATATCGGGTGCGTTTGATGAGGACGAAGCCGTGAGTCTGGCAGAGAAATATTTTAGCGATATCGACGCACAGCCGCTGCCGCCGCCGCTTGATGTGAGCGAACCCGCTGAGGTCGCCAAAAATTACCGCGAATGGCAGGATGCACTCGCACCGTTTCCCGCTTTTCTCATCGGTTGGAAGATCCCGGAAAGGCGAACTCACGAATTTAACGCACTGTACCTCGCCGGAAAGATACTTTATGACGGTGAAAGTTCGCGGCTCTTTCAAAAACTCGTAAAGGGCGACGAATCAGTGATACAGCTCTTCGGTTTTACGGATGAAAGACGCGGGCCGTCGAGCATTTTCGTCGGTGCCATCCCGAAACCTGACGAAGATCTCAGCAAGATCCGCGAAGCTATAATGCACGAGATCAATGATCTCGCGATAAATGGCCCCACCAACGGAGAAATGGAAAAGATCGAGAATCAACTCGTAAATGACGCCGTGCGAATGCGCCAATCTTCGATGGCAAAGGCTCAGGCCATCGCGGAATTCGCATTGTATGACGGCAATGCGGCGTTGATAAACACCGAACTCGAAGAACTGCTGGCCATAACGGCAGAAGATATCCGAATGGCCGCCGCGCATTACTTGAATACCGAAAATCGGGCACTGCTCGATGTGGTTCCGGCATCATAATTTATATGACTATTGATGAGAAACGCTTCGCGCCCGCGCCGCTTGCCGCCGCGCCGTTCGATGTGCCGAAAGCTTCGCAGACAACGCTCGATAACGGCCTGCGTGTCGTCGTTTTTGAGAATAAACGCCTTCCGCTCGTAAATTATCGTCTCGGTTTTTCGTTCGGTGATGTCAATGATCCGGCGGATTCCCGCGGTATGACGTCGGCAATGGCTTCTATGCTCACCGAGGGCACCGAAAATTACAACAGTGCACAGTTCGCCGATAAAGTTGAACGCCTTGGCGCATCGCTTCACGCCGCTGCATCGGGTGATTTTTTCACTGTCGCAGCGTCGGCCCTTTCGTTGTACAGTTCATCCATCCTTGAACTGCTCGCAGAGGTCATTCAACAGGCGACATTTCCTGAAGCAGAACTCGACCTTTACAGAAGGAACACCGTTGAGCACTTGCGCTTTCAGCGTTCGCAGCCGCCGTTCCTCGCATCAGAGCAAGCTGCACGGCTGATCTATGGTGAACATCCGTATTCGCAGATCGCGCCAAGCCCTGCCGATGTTGAAAAACTCGATCGCGATGCAATGGCTGAGTTTCGCCGCAAAATGCTCGTGCCGAATAACGCGATCCTTATCGCGGTCGGCGATGTCGAACGCGATCAGTTCATCGCCGAGGTCAATGAGCGTTTCTGCAACTGGCGGCAAGGAAGCGCACCGGGCGATATCTTCAGCGCGCCGCCGGCACGCTCGAAACGCACTCTCACCATCGTTGACAGGCCCGGCTCAACGCAGTCGAATATCGTCATTGCCAACACTGCGATCGAACGCTGCAGCCCTGATTACTTTGCGGTGCTCGTTATGAATCAAGTGCTGGGAGCCGGCGCCTCGTCACGCGTTTTTATGAATCTGCGTGAGGAAAAAGGCTATACATACGGAGCCTATACACGGGTCGAAGCACGCAAATTGACCGGCGGCTTCGAGGGAACCGCCGAAGTGCGAAGCTCTGTTACGGGCGATTCGCTGAGGGAATTCTTCTATGAATTCGAGCGCATAAGGGAAACGAAAGCGTCTGCCGACGAGATCGCCGATGCCAAGAACTTCCTCACCGGTGTCTTCCCGATACGTGTCGAAACGCAGGAAGGATTGACCAATCTGCTGGTCAATCAGTTCCTTTACGGCCTGCCCGATGACTATCTGCAAACTTATCGAGCGAATGTCGAGGCCGTTACCGATGATCAGATACTCGATGCCGCCCGCAAATACGTCCGGCCTGACGAAGCTGCCATCGTTATCGTCGGTGATGCGAGCCAAATGATCAGTCAGGTCGAGAGCTACGCCGATGAGATCGAAGTGTTCGACACTAACGGCGCGAAGAAAAACTGATAGCTGAAACGTCTTTATTCTGAAAGGTTTCGGGCTGTGAGCGGGAGCGTTTCGCCTTTGTACGGGGAAAGGCTGAAGGGCGTTGCACAGCTCGAAACCTTGCGAAGTGCTTTCACATCGAAAGCACTTAACTTGCACGGCGAACAGGAGCCGATCGCACTATCACCTGCAGATGATCGATCATCGAGGACGCCGAACGCTTTGAAAGTTCCTTGATCGAACAGCCGAATTTCTCCCTGCACACGGCCTCCACATCGACGTCATGCTCGCGTCCTGTAGCGTGGATCATCCCAAGTTGTTTCGCCGAGATCATATCACCGAACGTGGACGCTCGCGGATCGCTGCTCTTTTGCTCCGGAACGGCCGCAACGGCGGCATTGTCATCCAGCTCGTCAAATTCCTTCTTATAAAGCTCGCGTGCAATACCGAATTTGACCGCCGCACGCTTCAAAGCGTCGTGTTCGGCCTTCTTGATACCTGTTTCGCTGGCAGTCTTGCCGGTGCCGACACCTTCACGCGTAATACCGTCGATCGTGATCGCTACCGTAACGGTGATGATGTCGCCGATAGCCCGAATGTCCTTCACACTGTGGCTCCAATCAGACGCGTATTCATCGAGGATGTCAGCGACCGTGTGCCATTCGACGTATTCGACCATATGCACGTTACCGTTGCGGTCACGCCTGCCGGTGCGCTGGCGGACAAGATGCGGATCGACCGTCTCTCGGAGCCGTTCCAATTTTGTTGAGAAGGTAAGCACGTTGTTCTGCTGAGCGCCGTTGTCATTCGTTGCGATGTCGTTCGATGTCTCTTTCATTTCCTTATCTCCAAATGTGTATTTGAAAAGGCAGGCCGCCGACCGTTTAAGAAAGGTTCCTGTATGCCTTTCGACCGGCGAACTGTCCTTAGCCTGTACGCCGCGGGACAGGTCACGCGACTCAGTGTTCTGCTTTCAAACGCTGCGGCTGCCGAAGGTTTCGGCGTTGCAGCTATGAAACACTGTATCACGAGAATTTGTTTGTTGCAAGTATGAAATTTAGTGTTGCATTCAAAAAATTACTGTGCTATGTTTTATCTGTGAAATGCGGAGTGCATCTGTGGCACTCGGATCACAGGAGGACCAAAGGAGAATATGGCATTTAAGAATGAGAGCCTTTTGAGCACGCTGGAGCTCGGGAAAGCGATCAAGCGGCATCGCGAAACTCATAAGCTCAGCCTTCGTGACGCTGCCGACCAAACAGGCGTTTCTGCATCGACGCTGTCCCGTATCGAAAATGGTACCGGGCGTCCCGATGCCGATAATATTGCGCGTCTTTCGCAGTGGCTGAATATGCCGGTCGATCGGATAATGAAGCCGGTGTCGGAAAGCGGCGTCGAACCCGTTGTGTATTATCCGCACGAAGCCACGCCTGAGATCGTTGAGGCACATTTGAGGGCTGATCCTAAGCTCTCAGCCGAAACGGCAGAGGCCCTTGCAGAGTTATTCCGCGTTGCATACCAGCAGTTCAGCAGATCGGATAATTCGACGCCAATGAAGGATCGAGAACATAGACTTAAGGTAAAGTAATGGATCACGAGAGCACCAACACATATCCGGGCGGTACCACCGTCGATACGACGATCGTTCTTTTTCTGCTGGCAGCCGAGATCGGCGTTTCGGCCGTGAGTGTTTCGATCGAGATGCTTTTGCTTACGGTGACGACACTGATGGTGATGGTGCTGCCGTTCTTTCTGCACGCATGGGAACCCGGCAGATTCCTGAGGTGGCTTGGCGTGAGAAGCTTGGTTCTTCTGGCGGGCGTCGCGGCGGGATATTCGCTTCAGGGGCCGCTCGAGTATCTGCCGATGACGCTTCTGATCCCCGCCGCGATGGTCAGCTGCTACCTTCAGTTTTATTTCATACTTCGGCCGCATCCGGCGAAATAGGCAAAAGGCGCCGGGAGCTGCCAAAAAGATCCGTACATTCCTTGATCAGGAGTGTACGGACTTTTCATTTGTTCTCGATCACGCCGCTGCCACGGTCGGCACCGGTTCGGCCAACAGTTCGTTGATCGCAGTTACCTGTTGGTAAAGGTCAATGTATTGTTCGATCGTCAATGCCTGTGCGCCATCGCAAAGTGCTTCTTCAGGACGAGGATGCACCTCGATGATAAGGCCGTCTGCACCGACCGCAATGCCCGCACGCGCGAGCGGAGCAACCATATAGTTGTGGCCTGTCCCATGCGACGGATCGACAATTATCGGCAGATGCGTGAGCTTATGCACGGCCGGCACGACCGACAGGTCGATCGTGTTACGTGCGTGATCGGCAAAAGTACGAATGCCGCGTTCGCACAGGATCACGTTGTAATTGCCCTCGGCCATAATGTATTCAGCGGCGAGCAGCAGTTCGTCGAGAGTGGCCGAAAGCCCGCGTTTCAGCAGGATCGGCTTTTTCGCACGTCCCGCGTACTTTAGCAGCGAGAAATTCTGCATATTCCTCGCGCCGATCTGTATGCAGTCGCCGTACTCTTCCACCGCGTCAATTCCTCGTTCGTCCATCGCCTCGGTAACAATATTGAGGCCGTACTGCTCGCGTACCTCGGCAAGCATTTTCAGTCCGTCAACACCGAGGCCTTGGAAGGCGTAGGGCGAGGTACGCGGCTTGAAAGCTCCGCCGCGAAAGAACTTTGCACCGCTTGCGGCAACCGCTTCCGCGGCCGTAAAAAGACGCTCACGATCCTCAACGGCACAGGGCCCGGCTATGATAGCAAGCTCAGGCCCGCCAATGGATGAATTGCCGACCTTTACGACAGAGCGTTCGGGCCGCAGTTCCTTCGATATTAGCTTGTATGGCTTTGTTACACGGATCGCCTCGGCGACACCCGGAAGATTCTCAAAATGGACAGGATCGATGGAGCCGCGATTACCGGTAACGCCGACAGCGGTACGGTTCTCGCCCGGCATCGCATGCGCGCGAAAGCCGAGTGCTTCGACCGTATCAAGGACTTTTTGGAGGTCGCCCGTCGTCGCGTCCGGCCTCATTACTATAAGCATAGTTCTATAAGCTCAACAATATCTAAAATTACAACTCTATGTTCACAAGGTTCGTTTTGCAACCGCAGGAAGAATGCCGCGAACGAACTCTGCAACGTTCTCGACAGCATTGTCCGGCTCTGAGCTTTCGATGACACTGACGATAGCCGAGCCGACGACTGCGGCATCAGCATATTCCCAAACCCGCTTTATCTGATCGGAAGTTGAAAGCCCGAAACCCACAGCAATAGGAAGTACCGTATGCGGCCGGATCCTTTCTACAAGCCTTTGAGCCTGCTCAGCGGCATTGTCGCCGACGCCGGTCACGCCGGCACGCGAGACTGCGTAAATAAATCCTCTTGCCGTCGAACAGATGTCGGCAATGCGCGCTTCGTTAGTCGTCGGAGCGATAAGCGAAATGAGGTCAATGCCGGACGTTAGAAGCATTTCCGAGATCGTAAGTGCTTCTGCGTCAACAACATCGGTCAAGAGTAGTGCGTCAATTCCCGAATCGGCGGCTGCCTGAACGAAATTCTCAATACCGAATTTGAAGACCGGATTGAAATAACTGAACAGTACGAGCGGCACGTCGGTCCGGCGTTTGACCTCGGATGAGAGCTTCAATACGTCACGAAGCGATGTTCCGTTAGCAAGTGCCCGCGCCGAAGAACGCTGAATGGTCGGCCCGTCGGCGATCGGATCGCTGAAAGGAACGCCCAACTCGATCACGTCGGCACCGCTTTCTGCCAAAGTTACACAAATATCGGTCGAAGTGCGCAGATCGGGGTCGCCCGCCGTGACAAACGGGATAAATCCCTTGCGCCCCACGTCCCGCAGTGCATTGAATCTTTGCAAGAGCTTAGTCATCCTCAGTCCCGTTGCCAAAAGCTTCGCGCACAGTGTTCATATCTTTATCGCCGCGGCCTGACAGATTCACTATCATTATCCGGTCCCGATCCAGGGACGGCGCGGCCCGAACCGCGTAGGCGACGGCGTGTGAGGACTCAAGAGCCGGAATGATGCCTTCGGTCTTGCACAACAGATCGAATGCCGCGAGGGCATCAGTATCCGACACTGAAACGTACTCTATTCGCCCGGTGTCATGCAGAAATGCGTGCTCCGGCCCGATCGATGCATAATCAAGTCCTGCAGAGATCGAATGCGTTGCAGCAACCTGCCCATTGTCGTCCTGAAGGAGATAACTTTTTGTACCATGGAGAATACCGACGCCCGTGTCTGAGAGGAATCGTGCAGCATGATCGCCAAGGCCTTTACCGCGGCCGCCTGCCTCAACGCCTACCATTCGCACGTCTGTATCGCTGAGGAACCGATGGAAAAGCCCGATCGCATTCGATCCGCCGCCGACGCAGGCTGCCAACAGGTCGGGCAGCCGCCCTTCGTGTTCAAGTATCTGCTCGCGGGCTTCGCGTCCGATGACGCTCTGGAATTCACGCACCATTAGCGGATACGGATGCGGCCCCAGAGCGGAGCCAAGAAGGTAGTAGCTCGAACTGATGTTCGAGACCCAGTCTCGTAATGCCTCATTTATCGCATCTTTGAGAGTGCACGAACCTAAAGCAACACCTTTAACATCGGCACCTAACAGCTTCATACGAAAGACATTAGCTTCCTGCCGCCGCATATCTTCTGTGCCCATGTAGATCACGCATTCAAGGCCGAACAAGGCACACACGGTAGCCGTTGCCACGCCGTGCTGCCCGGCACCCGTTTCCGCAATAATGCGGCGTTTGCCCATTCGTCTTGCGAGCAGGATCTGACCGATGCAATTGTTTATCTTATGAGCGCCCGTATGGTTCAGATCCTCGCGTTTGAGATATATTCGCGCGCCGCCGAGCTTCTCAGTAAGCCGGTTTGCAAAATATAGCGGTGAAGGCCGGCCGACATAATTCAGAAGGAGATCTCTAAATTCAGCCTGAAATTGAGCATCATCGCGGTGTGCAAAGAATGCTTCCGTCAATTCATCGATCGGCGCGACAAGCGTCTCCGGCACAAAGCGCCCTCCGTATTCGCCCCAAAAACCATTTTCATTCGGCTCGTAGTTCATCTTTGAATACCCACTCTGCTTAGACTCGGCCAACCTTTCTGACCGCGGTGATGAACGCCTCGATCTTTTTCCGGTCTTTCTTGCCGGGAGAAATCTCAACACCGCTGGCAACATCGACCGCGAACGGGCGAACGTCTCGAATGGCCTCCGCCGCATTTTCCGGTGTAAGGCCGCCTGCAAGGTATATCGTGTAACCCTTGGCAACGAGTTCAACCGCGGTCGTTCGATCGACGGCCCGGCCGGTGCCTCCGTATTCGATCGGCGAGAAGCCGTCGAGTAGGAATGCGGTGCAATCGAAACGACCAAGGAACGCTTCATTCATTTGATCCGGTTTGCGGATCGCCTTTATAACACCGGCGTTGCACATCTTCGAGACAGAGGCCGCTTGGGGCGGCTGCTCGTCGCCGTGCAGCTGAATGAGGTCAAGGCCGACCTCATCGGCGATGCGTCGGATCTCATCCGGTTCTTCATTTACAAAGACGCCTGCAAAACGCACGTTCTCGGCAAGCGGGCGAATCTTCTGAACGATCTGCTTTGCGATCTCCGGTTCGAGATACCTCGGGCTTACACTGTAAAAATTCAGGCCGAGTACGTCCGCACCGCAACCGGCCGCGAAGATGGCGTCATCAACGTTCGTGATCCCGCAGATCTTGATCTTAGTCAACGGCCGCCTCCTTCTTTTCATCCCGAAGCCGCGTTATCAGATACCAAACGACAAAGATATTTATCGAAAGTATCGCTATGCGGGTCATAGTAAAGTGTTCGTACAACTCATAGAATTCTACAGGAATGAACAAAGCGGTCGCTGATGCCGTCAGGTATTCTGCCCAACGCTTTTGCAGCCACAGGCCGACGCCTTCGAGATAGAGCAGGCCGGCGTAGCAGAACGCCGCGGCGCTCAATTCGTATATCTCGGTATTGCCTACACCTATGAGCCGTGCGAGAACGGCCTGAACATAGCGGTTCGCTTGATCGATACCGTGGCGGACGGCAAACTCGACAGCCCATCTATGTACATCACGACCGAGGAGCGACAGAAGCTTGAATGTGAGAATGACGGCGACGGTTGCGCGCAGGACCTTTTCGACGGCGATCAGGTGGATCATCCACGTGCGTTCACACGGCGTCTGTTTTCGGTACCGAAGATGAGGTTTATGCACCAAATTCCTCCAATTTGCCGGCCGGATCGCCGCTTTTCATCAGTGCTTCGCCGATCAGAAATGCGTCATAGCCGAGACCGTGAAGCTCGTCGATCTCGTGCCGCATGGAAATACCGCTTTCGGCGACGAAGATCACGCCATCGGGTTTCATCACGCCGAGTCTGCGAGCGACATCAAGAGAAACGTCAAGCGACTTCAGGTTGCGATTATTCACGCCGATGATCATCGAATCCGCGTCAACAGCGCGTTCGAGTTCATATTCATCATGTATCTCTACGAGAGCATCGAGGCCGAACTCGTTCTCGGCAAATTGGCGCAGCCGCAGCAATTCTCTGTCGTCAAGTGCTGCTGCGATAAGGAGTACAGCATCGGCACCTGCGGCCGCGGCTTCGAGTATCTGAAACTCGTCCACGATAAAGTCCTTGCGAAGGATCGGTACGCGGATAGCCGTTCGCGCCTTTACGATGTCGTCGATCGAGCCGCCGAAGTGCTGCGGTTCGGTCAGCACTGAAACAGCCGCTGCTCCGCCGCGTTCATAACTTAAGGCCCTCGCGGCAACGTCGATCGAGGCGTTTATCACTCCTTTTGAGGGTGACGCGCGTTTGATCTCAGCGATTATATTGGTCCGACCTTTGCCGGCCAATGCGGTGCGAAATCGGTGGCTCTTTCGATCTAATGCCGCGTGCTGAGCCTTTCGGCGAAGTTTTTCCGAATAATGACCGCTTTTGACCCGAGCGACCTTTGCCCTCGTCTCGTCGATGACCTTATTGAGGAAGGTTGAATTCATTTGCTGCTCCTCAGCGCGTCCAATTTTCGCAGTGCGGCTTTTGAACGTATGCTTTCTTCGGCACGCTGCATAGAGTCGGAAAGAGCCTCGCCTGTAACCAAAGAGATCGCGGCCGCCGCGTTTATCATGACAAGTTTCTCAGCGGCTGCGTTTGCGGTGCGGGAGTTCAAGATCTCCTCAATTAGTGCGGCGCTTTGTGCAGGGTCATACCGTAAGCCGTTGCCCGCAATGGCTTCTTTACCGTATTCGCGGGCATCCACCGTTGTTTTTGAAATGCCTTTGTTGTGGATCTGCATAACGTCCGTTTTTACATCAAGTCCTATTTCATCAAGCGTGTCGGCATTGTTGATGATCCACGAACGCTTAGTTCCGAGCCGTGCCAAGGCTTTCGCCATCGGTGTCAAAAGGCGAGAATTCCATACACCGATAAGCTGGTGTTCAGCAAAGGCAGGATTTGCCAAAGGGCCGATGCAGTTGAAGATGGTCGGCTTGCCCACTTGTTTTCTGGCCTCTGCCAACGCCGGCGACAGCGAATGATGACGCGGAGCGAACATAAAGCAGATACCATGCATCTTTAGATGTTCTTCTGCTTTGGCAGGTTCAATATCAACTTCGACACCCAAATGCGTCAACACGTCAGCACTTCCGGAACTGCTTGTGGCCGCCCGATTGCCGTGCTTTGCAACCGGCAGTCCCGCTCCTGCAGCGACCAAAGCGGCGGCCGTCGATACGTTGAAGGTCTTTGCCGAACTGCCGCCGGTCCCGACGATATCGACGCACGCAAGCCCATTCGTGTCAATTCTTTTTACGCGGTCGCGAAGTATTCGCGCAAAACGAAAGATCTCGTCCTCCGTCGCCCCTTTTGCCGCCCACGCCGTTAAAAGTGCGGCCGTGCGGGAAATCTCGGTCTCGTTTATCAAGGCGTCGAAGAGCGTCTCCGCATCATACGGCGAGACATCACGGCCGGCTCGGAATTCATTTGTGTAATGACGTATGGCCTCGTTCATTGCCGGCCCTCCGCAATGTCTATTGCCCGTAAGATGCCTTTTGCCTTATTGACTGTTTCTTCGTATTCCGACGACGGGACTGAATCCGCGACGATCCCGGCTCCGGCCTGGATGCGTGCTACGCCATTCTGCAGCACTACAGTGCGTATGGCGATGCAAGCATCAAGATTTCCCGAATGGTCGAAGTATCCGACCGTGCCTGCATAGACGCCGCGCCGATCAGGCTCAAGCTCACGAATTATCTCGATCGAACGTACCTTCGGAGCTCCGGAGACGGTTCCGGCCGGAAAGCAGGCTGCAAGTGCATCGAAACGGTCGAGGCCGTTACGGAGCGTTGCCGAAACCGAACTTACCAAATGCTGAACGTGCGAATATTTTTCTACATGCATTAGAGAATCGACGGAGACCGAGCCGTACTCAGAGACGCGGCCCAGATCGTTGCGACCGAGATCGACAAGCATCATGTGCTCTGAGACCTCTTTCGGGTCCTTCCGCATTTCTTCGGCAAGGCGTGCGTCCTCATCGGCAGAAGCACCGCGGCGGCGAGTGCCGGCGATGGGCCGATATTCTATCTTTCGACCGGTAACTCGTAGAAGCATTTCGGGCGAGGCTCCGATGATCTGCTTATCGCCGAGATCGAGAAGGAACATATACGGCGATGGGTTTATTGAACGTAATGCGCGATAAATACTGACCGCATCAGCGGTCGTTGGGCGTGTAAAGCACTGCGAAAGAACGACTTGATAACATTCGCCCGCAAGGATCATTTCTTTTACCGCTTCAACGGCCGCCTCAAGGTCATGACGTGCCCAATTCGATGTTATCCGCGGGACATCATCGGCTGCCGCTGCGTTGGGTGCGAGCGCGGCGGCCGAAAGGCCGGCCGAGAGCAGTGCCTCGCGTACTTTTGAATTTCTTTGTTCTGCGGCATCGATATCACCTTCTTCGGCAAGCGAGATGATCTTGATCAACTGTCTTGCGTGGTCGAACGCCACAACCGTCCGATAGAACATGAACGCACATTCACCGTCAGTTTCGGCGGGCTTAATTCCTTGATCGAACCACTCGCAGGCGTCAAATCCGAGATAGCCGATAGCCCCGCCGATGAATGAAGGAAGATCGGCAGCGGCTTCGACGAAGTATTCTTCTACTTGAGCCCGCACTTGCTCGAACGCTTCCTTGCCGCCTGCGGCCACACTCTCGGGTTCAGAGCCAATGAATGAATAACGAGCGAGCGCTTTACCGCCTTCAACGGATTCGAGCAAGAAGGAACGTTCGCTCTTAGCTGAGAGTATCAGATACACGGCAAGCGGTGTCAGGAGGTCGGCCGCCATTGTGTCCACGGCTGTTACAAGTTTTTTTCGGCCGGTTGGTGTCATCGATCAATATCCAAAAAAACAAAAACGCCGCTGAAAAGATAAATCTCAGGCGGCGTCATTACGAAAATACTTTTGTATTCCTATGCTAGTTTCCGTCCGGACGCGCGAGTATCCGCCACCACCATGTGAGCAGACCCGCGTTGCTGAATCGGACGTTCGTTCCCATTGCTGTCAATTAAACCGAAAAACCAAGCCGCAAGTCAATCGTCCAAAGACGCTTTTTCTTCAAGTTCGCGATACTCGATCAAATGATACTCGACCGGCGATCGCTCCTCGGATGCATGACACGTCAAAAATGCCTTCCGATCCGAACGGCGAACTTCAAATGTCACAATGTAGCGGCGTCGCATATCTGCGGACGAGAATTGTACCGTCCAGAGCGCCTTTTCGCGATCTGCCTTTGCGGAACGGCGGAGCAGGGCATCGGAAGCACGTATGCCGCTCTCGCGCCGGATGAAATACTCGCCGACCTGACTGTAGCGGCCATAGCATGTGCGGCCGCGATAATTTTCAAGGAAAATGTCGCCGCGCTGCTCAGCCGCAATTATAAAGAGGGCGGCCGCATCGTCAACATGGCCGTAATAAACGCCTGTGGGAAAGCTGATCACGTTGCTTGCAAAGCGGTCTCCGCCAATGTGCGACGTTTGCCAGACACTTCCGGGGTCAGCATCGTGCATAAGCTTGTAGGTCGCAAAGCCATACTTTGCACAGCACTTATCATGCTTTCCGTGCGTGCATACGAGAAACAGCGGCGAGCGGAATTCCTCATATTCGATCTCGATCTTATCGTTCAGCAAGCCGTCGGAACTTAAGGTGAGAAGTTCTCGGTGATCATTGACCAGCAGGCTTGCGATACGCTGTTCTTTCTCCTTCGTAAAGGCAACGAAGATATGATACGGCGGGTCCGTTCTGGGATCGCGTTTTATGAGGAGAACGCGGATCCTTTTCGACGCTTTGGCGAGCGAATTCAGATGCGCTTTGACCTCGCTCGGTAATGAACTTCCTTTAACGGCATCACGTTCCCACGCTTCCGGACACTCGACGAGCAGCCAAATATCGGCGGTTACACCGGTGCCGAAACAAGCTTCTTCGGCAAGGCGGGACGTAAGGGAACAGAAGTATGGCGAGGCTGTCATCGTTTGCTTGACGCTATTTTGCCGGCGGTAGGGCCGTGATGATGCCGTCGGTGAGGAGCTTTTTCAGTAATGATGAAACGCCGGTCGCATCAATAGTGCCGGCCGCTGCCTCGACGAGGTCTGCCATTGACGTGGGTTTTCGATGGTCCAGCGTTTCGAGCACAGCACGAGCCTCAACGGGGAAGCGAAATTCTTTCTTGTTCGCTTTTATCATCAGTGAATTGCCGTTCGTTGCGACCTTTAGTTTCCTTGGCGTTGCGAGTATGAATGACCGATCGAGCAGGTTGTCAATGTAATTTTTTGACGCTATGTCCGGCAAATTCAGTCTAATACGCGGCGAAGCGTTACCGTCGTGTTCGGTCCAGTACTCGGCGATAAGATCGTCCGTGAACCTTTGTTTCGCCGTGTCGAAAAGGTGTTCATAATGAGCCTTTCGATCCTCATCACTCTTGAATTTTGGCAGGTCTTTGCGAAATATCTCCTCATTTCTCAATTGGCGGGCGAACCAAGTGAACAGATCAACTCCCGTGCGGTTGGGTATCCCGAACGTCAGGTGCAATGACGGCTCGTCAAGAGGCGTCGCTACGTGCCAAAACCCGCGCGGCAGATAAAGCAGGTCGCCGTCGGAGATAGTTGCTTCCCATATCGGCTTCTCGGGCGGCGTTTTATCCTTGACGACATCATTTGCGAGAGGGTGCTTTCTGGTCTCGCCATATACGGCCCACGCCTTTCGTCCTGAAAGCTGCAAGATCAGAACATCGTGATCGTCCCAATGAACATTGAATCCCGGCGAAGTATGCCATCCGGCGTAGAGATTGACTTGAATGTGCTCTTTGAAGACAAGCTCAAGAGCGGCGGCCAGATCGGTGAGCGGATCATAGAGTTCATCGACCGCATCGACGACAAGCGTCGCGCCTTTCTGCAGCTGCGAGATCAATTCTGCGGGCATCATACGCGAAACGGTCGAACGTGATTTGCGGCCCGTATTGGTCTTAAGGTACTTCGATGACGGGACAAGTTCGCCGTTGCGAAAGACGCGCAGTCGCGGATGATGAAGCCGGTGCTGCCGCAGAACCGTATTCAACACCTCCCAGGGAAAGAGGCCTGAAAACTTTCCTTCGACGCCCGGCACGTATATGAAATTCTCACCAAAGAGATCAAAAAAATCCGATAAAGAAAATGGCTCCAACAACTCCTCGAGAGTAGTTGGAGCCGTTTGTCGTATTTCCTGCGGGCTAGTCTGTCCCGTCTGAATCATTGTCGTCGTCTCCATCGGTTCCGTCGCCGTCAGAGTCGTCCTCTCCGTCGGATCCGTCACCGTCCGTGCCGTCGCCGTCAGAGCCGTCGCCGTCCGTGCCGTCGCCGTCCGAGCCGTCGCCGTCAGCGTCGTCATCATCGCCGTCGGTTCCGTCGCTGTCTGACGCTTCGTCATCGTCACCGTCGCTTCCGTCACCATCGCCGCCAAAACTGAATTCGTTCTCCACGTCTTCCGAAGACCCAAATGTCTCTTCCGCTTCAAGCTCCAATACTTCGTCCATTGTTCAGCTCCTTTTTTATAATTCCGCAAAATCTATCCGGTTTCGGACAATGAGATTTTAGCACCGCGTGATCGGCAAGTACAAAGTTTGGAACCGCTTGCCGGATTTTACATCTTCTCCGGCACATCAATGCCCAACGTGTTGAGTGAGGCCGTTAATGAACGCCTCGCCGCGTCGGCAACAGCGATCAAGACCTCTCGCTTTGCGGCGTCAGGTTCCGAAACGATCTTATGATCGCGATAGAATGAATTGAACGCTTTGGCGAGATTGAAGGTATATTTTGCCAAGATCGCCGGTTCAGCCGCCTTTGCAGCCTGCCGAACTGTCTCATCAAGCCGACACGCCAGCACCAATAGCGCCCAAACATCAGTTTCCGGATCGCCGGACAGAACACCGTCCAATTGTTCGCGGCTGAGGCCGGTAAGCCCTTTATACCCGCCTTCTGCGGCAAGTTTGCGGAAGATAGAGTTCGCTCGGACCGCCGAATATTGGCAGAAAGCACCGGTCTCACCGTCAAATGAAAGGGCTTCGTCAAAGTCAAAGACGATGACGGTGTTTCGCGTGAACTTGAGCAGAAAGTAACGCAATGCGCCGACCGCGATCTGATGCGCGATATGCTCTTTCACAGCGAGAGAGTCTTCGGGATTCCGCAGATCTACCTCTTTGAGCGCGTTGGCTTCGAGCCGGTCGATCAGGTCGTCAGCTTTTACACCGAGTCCTTTGCGGCCGCTCATCTCGATAAATGTCCGCTTGCGGTCGTCGTCCGAAAGCTCAAACCCGAGCTGCTCCGCTGCAGCCGGCGAAAGAGCCACCATTTCGTATGCGAGATGTACGCTCGCCTTTTCGCCGCGTTCGGGCGAGATCGCCGCAACGCCCTTTTTTACGATCTCTTGCGGGTAAGATTGCCGCGTGTCTATGACGTTGTAGATCGATTCGCCGCCGCCGAAATCGGGCGGTGAGCCCGCATCTTTGTTGTTTGCCGGCGGTATGCTTGTCGTGATCCAAACCTCTTTGCCGTCTGCATAACGGAAAAATCGCCGGTAGTTGAAATCAAGGCCTAAAATGCCCAGCTTCCACATCTGATAGGCAATGTCCTTACCGGTGTAAGTAACTGTGCCGTTTGACCTTACAAGGATCTTGTCTGTTTCGTGCTCATCCGTTCCGGCGTGCTCTTCAAAAGGCATCACCCAACAGCCTTTCTGCTTGCCGTCCTCTACAAAATAGATCACGCCGAGCTGCTTCATCTGTTCAAAAGCTTTATCCCAGAAGTGCAGGTGCAGGATCTCGCTCTCGCGCGGCAGCAGGTCATATCGTATCGAGAGGCGTTCCATTGTGTCGAGAATGCACTCAACATTGCGCGTTGCCACATAGTCGGCAAGATCGGCGGTCGCATTGCCCCCTTCTTCGATCAGGTGAAGTACCTCGGCCCGCTTTGCCTTCAATTCTTCGTCCTCAAGATAGGCTTGACCGACCTTCGCATAAAGATCCCAGCAGTAGTAGTCGAATGACTTTCCGGCGGCCTTTAGTTCAGCATCGAGCGCCTTTATTGCATCGAGGTCGCGATCCTCGATGTACATAAAACCGACCACTACATCTGCGACCTGCACGCCCGTGTTATCAATATAGTTTTGCACTTCAACCTGCTTTCCCGTCGCGGTTAGAATGCGTCGGAAGGTGTCGCCGAGTACTGAATTTCGTACGTGCCCGATGTGAGCAGCCTTATTCGGGTTGACCGACGTATGCTCGATACAGACCTTTGCCGAGTTCCTGCCGATATCTGCCAATGGTGCAGCATCGGCATTTTCGGTAAGGAAAGACGCACGGTCGAAGAAAACGTTCAAATAGCCCGGACCGGCGATCTCTGTATGGCCGATCATAGAGAGGCCGTCGATCGCGGCCTTCAGCGTTTCGGCGATTGCTCGCGGATTTTGCTTTTCGCCGGTCTGCTGCTTGACGATCTTTGCTATCTCGAATGCCGCGGGGAATGCTGCATCGCCAAGGCTCGCATTCGGCGGCGTTTCAACAGCCACGGTTGCGAGATCGATATTGAACGCCTCCCACGCAGCGGCCTTCACGGTCTTTTGAAGTATCTCTTGTATCTCTGTGATGGTCATTGTCAAAAAAAGCCTAGTAAAATGAACGCTAATTATAGCGATTTGCCGTCAAAACCGCTAAACTCAACTATTCGATATGGCAAGAAAGAATGTTAAGAAGGTTGATCTAAAGAAGATCGCAGACGGTGTTCGGTTGATGCTTGAAGGCATCGGTGAAGACCCTGACCGAGACGGTTTGAAGCGGACGCCGGAACGAGTCGCAGAGTTTTATGCCGAATTGACGGAAGGCATGTGGGTCGATCCGAGCGAATTCATCGTGCCGTTGCCGGGCGATTCGCACGACGAAATGGTGCTCGTGAAGGATATCTCGATCTCGTCGATCTGCGAGCATCACCTTGCCCCGTTCACGGGGAAGTGCCACATCGCGTACATTCCGAAGGACGGCCGTATTGTTGGGCTTTCAAAATTAGCTCGGATCGCCGAGGTCTTTGCCCGCCGACTGCAGGTACAGGAACGGCTTACCCAGCAGATCGCGAAAACACTTTTCGATGAACTCGCTCCTGTCGGCGTGATGGTCGTTATCGAGGCTGAACATACCTGTATGACGCTTCGCGGAGTTAAGAAGCCGGGATCCAAGACAATAACCTCAGCCGTTTTGGGCGGATTCCGAAAGGACCCGAGAACAAGAGCCGAAGCGATGGCGCTGATAAAGGGCTAACCTAGGCTGTAAGAATAAGTTATGTATAGATCATTCAAGTGGTTTATCACTGTCTTTTTGCTTGTTGTCAGCGTCGCTGCTCAGGACCTGACATCTAAGTTTGATAGTTCGAGAATGAGAGAGAGGGTAAAGACCCTTTCTTCCGACGAATTTCAGGGGCGCGGACCGGGAACCGAGGGCGGTGACCGCGCTGCCAAATTCATCGAGCAGAACCTTAGGGCGACAGGTGTAAAAGCTGCAAATAAAGGCAGTTACTTTCAAGAGGTTGGGTTGATCGGTCTGAAAGCCGATCCGGATACTCGACTTTTGGTTAAAGGATCTGCGGGCGGCGAAGAGTCAGAATTCAAGTTCGGTGATGATCTTGTTGCATCGACCGAGGCCCAGATAGGCGAAGTTTCCGTGAACGCGGAAATCGTATTCATGGGTTACGGTATCGACGCTCCGTTATACAAATGGCACGACTACAAAGGTGCGGTCGATCAGTATAAGGGCAAGATCTTGGTGATATTGGTCAACGATCCGCCGGCGACGGCAGATGAGCCTGACCTTTTCGGAGGTAAAGCCCTAACTTATTTTGGCCGCTGGACTTACAAGCTTGAGGAAGCCGCACGGCATGGTGCTGCCGGCGTCCTCCTTGTGCATACGAACAGTTCCGCAGGCTACGGCTGGAATGTTGTACGCGCTTCGAACGGCGGTTGGCGATACGAGATACTTCGGGAGCCGGATGACAGGAAGCCATTCTTGAAAATGCGTGCGTGGATCAGCGAGGCTGCCGCGACGCGGCTTCTGTCGTCAGCAGGGCTCGATCTAAAAGAGCTACAAAATCAAGCAAAGCACCGCGATTTCAGACCGGTCGAGACAGGGCTGACGGCGTCTATCGACATCAAGAGCGAGGTCAAACGGATCAGTTCACCGAATGTTGTGGGCATTGTCGAAGGAAGTGACCGGACACTGAAACGCGAGTTCGTTATCTTCTCGGGGCACTACGATCACCTTGGTATCGGCGAACCGGACAGCGCGGGCGATAGGATCTATAACGGAGCGTATGACAATGCATCCGGCGTCGCGGCCATGCTCGGCATCGCGGAGGTTTTGGCGAAGACGCCTGTCAAACAGCGGCCGAAGAGGTCTTTTCTCTTTTTATTCACGACCGCCGAGGAGCAAGGGCTTCTCGGAGCGGAGTATTATGTTTCTCATCCGCTGGTTCCGTTGATTAAAACCGCAGCAAATATCAATCTGGATGGCGTGAATTTCTTCGGTAAGGTTCGCGACTTCATACCTCTCGGAGCCGACCGATCGTCGATCATCGCGCAGATCAACGATGCGGCAAGAGAACGAGGCCTTGAGCTTCAAGCAGATCCAAGCCCGGAGCAGGGGCTGTTCTTCCGCTCGGATCATTTTCCTTTTGCGAAGGTCGGAGTTCCTGCGGTCAACTTCGAACACGGTTCTGGATTTATTGAAAAGCCGACCGCCGAAGCGGAGGCTTTCGGACGCGATTATGTGGCGAAGCACTATCATCAGCCGTCGGATGAATATTTCGAGTGGTGGGACACTTCGGCGATGATACAAGAAGCCGAATTCGCTTTGGCATTCGGCATCAAGATCGCGAACGCACCTAAAATGCCGCGTTATAATGCCGCTGACGAGTTTTCAACTGCGGATAAGCTGCGATTCAGATGACTTAGCTAATGTCATTGACCTAATTAGCTAAGAATATGACAATATGCTGTGGACGCGGTAAAGATATGACAACTGTCAACATACATGAAGCGAAATCGCAGCTAAGTAAGTTGATCGAACTTGCCTTGAGCGGCCAGGAAGTTGTCATTGCCAAGGCCGGCAAACCAAAGGTACGCTTGATCCCGGTTGAGAGTGAAGAAAAAAGCCGGTTCGGAATGGACAAAGGGAAGATATGGATGGCAGATGATTTCAATGAACTGCCGGAAGATATCCTTGAACTCATGAGCGACCCGAAAATATTTCCTGATGAGACTCGGTGCAAAGGCGAATGAAATATTTGGTTGATACGCAGGTATTTCTATGGTTTCTCTCGGGCCGGAGCAGCATTTCGTCGAACGCGAGGGCATTTTTAGAGGACACTGATTCAAAGCATCTTTATTTATCGGATGCTTCTGCATGGGAAGCGGCGATCAAATACGGTTTGGGAAAGCTGAAGCTTCCGGAGATCCCTGAGATCTTTTTTGCCGACCGAGTCCGGCAATCCGGATATCGGCATCTTCGCATTGACCTGTGTCATGTTACAAGGGTTCATTCACTTCCTCAGAAACATCAAGACCCTTTCGATCGCCTTCTGATAACGCAAGCAATGGTTGAGGATATGACGATCATTTCGGACGATAGGGTCTTCAGCGAGTACGACGTCAAAAGTTTAACCTTAAAAGATATTTCTTAATGCCGGAAACGTTTTACATTACAACTCCGATCTATTACGCGAACAGCCTGCCGCACCTTGGTCATCTTTATACGACAATGGTTGCCGACACGATCCGCCGTTACAAGCGGCAACGCGGGTTCGATACATTCTTTCTCACAGGCACCGACGAACACGGCATCAATATACAGCGTGCCGCCGAAACACATCAACGCTCGCCGAAGGAACAGGTCGATCTGATCTCAAGTGAGCTCAAGCGAATGTTCGCGGACTTTGGGCTTGATGGCGTGCACGGCGGCTATGACATTTTCATGCGAACCTCTGAGCCGTTCCATTATCAAGGCTCGCAGCACTTTTGGCGTGAGATCGCTAAGAATAAGACGCCCAAGGGCAACGACACTATCTACAAAGGTTTTTATGAAGGATGGTTCTGCGCTCCGTGTGCCGAGTTCAAGACCGAGGATGGGATGTTCACACCCGACGGCTCTGACGTTCCTTTCTGCCTGATCCATGAACGTACGTTGGAAAAGGTTGCCGAAGAGAGCTATTTCTTCAGGCTTTCCGACTACGAAGAGTTCCTGAGCGAGCTGATCGGCCGCAAACCGGAACTGGTACGGCCCGAGGCCCGCAGGAATGAGGTGCTTGCTTTCATTGGCCAAGGCCTTCAGGATCTTTCGATAAGCCGACAGAAGAGATCGGTCGCTTGGGGCATTCCGGTTCCGGATGATGACGAACATGTAATGTATGTTTGGCTCGACGCTCTGTCGAATTATATCACCGCACTTGGGTACGGCAATGCTAATGCCGTTCCTGACGCAATGGAGAAGTATTGGACGAACGTCTCGCACATTGTCGGAAAGGATATTTTGCGGTTCCATACGGTTTATTGGTTCTCGTTCCTCAATGCCGCCGGCCTTGCGATACCGCAGACGGTCTTTGCGCACGGAATGTGGCTCGACGCGCGGGGACGGAAGATGGGTAAGACCTTGGGCAATGTTATCGAGGTCGATGTGCTGCACAAATACTTTCAGGTGGATGCGGTTCGATACTTTGCTCTTCGTGAGATGGTCTTCGGGCAGGATGGCAAGTTCGGATACGAGAATTTGATCGACCGTGCGAACGCCGACCTTGCGAGCGGCATCGGCAATCTCGTGAGCCGCACGTTGTCGATGATCGTAAAGTATTGCGGCGGAATGATACCGGACGGCACGATCTCGGCGAATGGGAGAGAGGCGGCCAAAGACGCAGGAATCGATATTGATGACAGTAAACTGCAGTCGCTGCTTAGCGATGCACGCGATGAATATCTGAAGCGGTTCGATAGCTTTGACCTCAGCCGGGCACTCGAAACTGTTTGGTCCGTCATCGCACACGTCGATAAGATGATCTCGGACGCTAAACCTTGGAATTTGGCAAAAGATGATGTGCAGGCCGAATTGCTGAACGCCGTCCTCTATCGCTCGGCGGAGGCCATTCGCTGGCTGGCCGTGCTGATTCATCCTGTGATGCCGGATTCGTCGCGTAAGATTTATGAACAGCTTGGGCTTGCCGATGACGTCTCAAAGATCGATCCTGCGGGACTTAAATGGGGCGGCCTCCTTAAGGATACTGCGGTCGGAGAAGTTGCGGGCATTTTCCCGAGGTTGGATAAAACAAAGATTATGAATGAGATCAAGTCAGAACCGCCTGCGTCAGTGGGCGGCCAGTTAGTTGGCTCCGCACAGCCTGTCGAGATAATAGATAATTTCATCACCATCGATGATTTCCTGAAGGTTGAGTTGCGCGTCGGCGAGATAAAGGTCGCCGAACGTATCCCGAACGCGGACAAACTCCTGCGTTTTGAGATAGACCTCGGCGAAGAAAAGCCGCGGCAAATACTCGCGGGCCTCGCCGAATATTACGAACCCGAAAAACTCGTCGGCCGCAAGGTCGTCGTCGTCGCGAATCTAAAACCGCGTAAGATGCGCGGACTCGAATCCCAAGGAATGATCTGTGCCGCCTCGCTCGAAGACAACTCCGGCCCCAATCCGGCTCTCGCAACCTTCCTCGAAGACGTCGAGATCGGAGCGAGGTTGAAATAAATGGAATTTGATTGGGACGAAAACAAAGCGGCCGTCAATTTCAAAAAGCACGGTGTCACATTTGAAGAAGCAATGACCGTTTGGCAAGACTATTTTAATATTGAGCTCATCGATCATAAACACTCTCTTGAAGAAAAGCGGTTCTATATGATCGGTGAGTCGGAACAAAATCGTCTTCTTGTTATTTCATTCACAGAACGAGAAAACAAGGTTAGAATTATTAATGCAAGGCTTATGACGCCGAAGGAGCGACGTGAATATGAGCATGGAAACTATGATTGAAGATATTGAACCGGAAATTGATTTCACGGAATACAAAGTTCGACGAGTGGGAGAAGGGCGTAAACTGATGAATCAGATCAGGTTAGATGTGGACGTGGCTCGGATATTTCCGGATTCCGATGCTGTTAATGAAGCTCTTCGCACACTGATAAGAATTACGGAGCACCACAAATCCGAATTGGTCTCTAAATAAGATTAGGGGCAGGCCGAAGGTTCGATCAGAAGGAGTGACATTTTCGCGGTCAATGCGGAACCTGACAGGGACTTTTGGGAACTGAACGAAAACGGCGATCTGATGTTGTAGGATTTTCGAGTGTATTTTCGACCGGGATCGCTTGACTCTGCAATTTGTTGTTGTAAAATTCCGGGCAATGCGTGATTGCAAAATTTGAAAAATTTAGGCTTCTTTTTTACCCCCAATGAAAAGAAACATTTATCTTGCGATAGCCGGATGCTGCAGTCTGGCGTTAGCGATCTGTTCGTCTCTGTATTCCGCCTCCACGGCCGGTGCGGTTTCAGGCGTGAGCGGTTCAATGTTCGTGACCCGTTCCACCGAGCAGTTAACGACGGAAGGCGGAGCGACGTTCTATCTTACCAAAGTCGGCATTCACCTGAATGGCGGCAAAGCCATCGAATTTCCACGCGATTTCAAAATTCCCGTCGAACAAAGCGCCTATGGTGTTCCGTCCCATTATTCGGATGGACGGCATCAATATGTATTCATTTCCGAGGCTGAGGAAGGCGGCAAAAAGAACGGATGGATATATGAAGTTGACGAAAAGGAACATCTTCAGGCCTATTCGGTATATCAGCAAAAAGATCTCGGCTGGTATGCATTTTGGGGAAAGCCGGTCAACGGAAAGCCTGCACTCTATCATTTTAATCTTGATGATTTTTATATGACCCAAACGGCTTTCCGTGACGGAAAATGGGAAACCGACCGCATCTACGGCACCGTGCCGTCGGAGGCTCTTCAATTATATAAGTCTCAGGTCGAACAGGCCGACTATCCGAACCAGAAAGATCCGTTCAATTATGAATGGTCTGTGCAGCCCGACAGTTTTTACGAGTTTCTCAAAATGACACGCAGTTTTGAGGAAAGTGCCGGAAACGGCATTTCAGATACGGTCGGGCCAAAGCCCAGTCCGACGCCGTATAGCCCGAATATGCCTGGTAACTTTTCGAATCCATTTGTCCCTATCTACTGCAGGGGCGATGATCTAAGCCGAGCAAAAACAAAACCGACAATTCTCTACGAAGAGGTCGCCGGCACTCGCGTCGAGATACCTAATATGCCAGCTATTAAAACCCAGGATGAACTGGGCGAATGTCGAGCTTTTAGTATGGCGGCATTAATGCAATGGCATGTCTGTAATTATGATAAAAATGATATCCTTGATTGTAAAAATCCGCCAGCAAATTGGTCGATTTCTTATTTTGGTGCCATGATGTACACACACCAAGATCTAGATAAAGATAAAACATTTCAACCAGAGCAATCAAAATCGCGCAGTATGTATGATATTTTAAATGAAGTGAAGGATAATGCTGGAAAGTTTATTCTCGACTCCTGTAAACCATTTGATCGTTTAGTTAACAGTTTTCGCACCAGTGGAGCCGCTGGAGTTCAAAAAAAAGATCAATTTTTTACTTATTTAAAAAAGATGTATGAGTCTAATAAAGGGAAAACCGAGGCCGACATTTTAGATTGTCCAGAGTGTATTAATGAAATTAACTCCAAAGCCGGTGTGAACGCTGATATAGCTAGCCTTAAGAGGGCGCTGACTAAAGATTCCTATGATAAATTTTTATATGCTTTATTTTTTCAAGGATGTGATTTCCAGAGGTTTCCGGCATCTTATCAGACTATGGCGTATCCAATAGGTGGTGTTGATGTTGGCCCTCAGGATGTAAAGAAGAAAATTATCGATGTTTTAAAAAGTGGGAAGCCTGTATTGTATCCCAAAATTTGTTTTGATTTCAGAGCAGATAAAAGTTGTGAAACAGGGCACTCCGTTGTTGTCTCTGGGTACAAAAAAGTTTGCGAAACGAAAAATAAAAGCAGCTGTAAAGATGTCTTCAAAATTCATAATTCTTGGGGCGAGGAATGGCAAAAAATTAATAATGATGGATGGCTGGACGCAGATTTAATAGTAAATAGTAACTATAGGGATGAAGATAAAACAGGAAAAATGACTCGAATCGAATCTGGCAGTATTCTCTGGCTTGATTAGATTATTAATTTTTAAATTTACAAATTACATGGTCCGTAAAATGAATAAAGCCAAGATGAACTTACTCATCTTGGCTTTAGAGCTTTCGAACGCTCCTTCACGAGAGGAGAATCCGAATGACGAACATTTACCACGCCCGAAAGGGCTTGCTACTGTAAGCATCCCTTCCCCTCATTCTAAGACATTTTCTTGTCCCGTTTCATTAGACCCTTCCAATATGCCCTTCGGGAAAAACACCAAAACCGGCCGATCATCCGCAGGCGGCCAGTTCCGCAACCGATCAGAAAGCATCTGCCATAGGCCGCAAATAGCCGAGGCATCATTTATAATCATTGTGTGCAATTAGTCGATTCTCATTGTCATATTGACGGGCCGCAGTTCGATGAAGATCGGGATGCGGTCGTTGAGCGCGCGAAGGAAGCGGGCGTTGCGGCGATGCTGAATGTGGGGACGGGCGATCCGCACAGCGGTGAGATAGCTCGGGCGGTTGCCGTCGCGGAAAAATACGACAACGTGTTCGCGGCGGTCGGCGTTCATCCGCACGATGCAAAGCTGTACGATGACGACGCGGAAGCGCATTTGATCGAGCTGGCAAGGAGTTCCGAGAAGGTCATTGCGTGGGGCGAGATCGGGCTTGATTATTATTACGACCACAGTCCGCGGGACGTTCAGAGGGAAGTTTTTAGGCGGCAGATACGAAAGGCAATAGAACTCGGCTTGCCGGTGATAATTCACAGCCGCGATGCGGATGATGAAACTGTCGAGATATTGACGAACGAATTCGGGCGGAGCTGGGGCACTCCTGTCCCAATTTGTGCGAAGCACGAAAGCGATCTCGCCGGAGGAACCGGCGATGCGGACAAGAGTGTCCGCGTTCCGGGAGTTATGCATTGCTTTGGCGGCGACGCTCGAATGGCTAAAGTATTACTTGAAGTTGGGTTTTATATCTCCTTTGCTGGCAACATTACATTCAAGAAAGCTGATAAATTACGTGAAGCCGCACGTATCGTTCCTTTGGACAGACTACTGGTCGAAACCGACTGTCCCTATCTTACGCCCGTTCCGTTTCGGGGAAAACGAAATGAGCCCGCAATGGTCGTCCACACTGCGAAGTTCCTCGCTGATCTTTACGGCGTTTCGTTCGAAACCGTGGCGGAGCGGACGACGCAGAATTTTCTCGATCTTTTCGGAGTGAGTCCGGCCGCCAACTGACGATTCGCAGCCGAAAAAGTTCGCCCCGTGTAGTTCGTCTTATTCATGCATTCGTGGCAATATCATTGTTATGGCAAAAGAGAATTCATTTGATATTGTCTCCAAGACCGATTACGCAGAGGTAACCAACGCGATACATCAAACCGTGAAGGAGATATCGCAGCGATTCGACTTTAAGGGAAGCAAGGCTTCGGTCGAGCTGCAAAGCAAGGATCTGCTGCTCACGGCTGAGGACGAAACCCGACTGCGAAATATGAACGACATTCTGCAGACAAAGCTCGTGAAACGCGGCGTTTCGCTCAAGGCACTTGACTATCAAAAGGTTGAGTCGGCGGCCGGCGGAACAGTGCGGCAGCTCGTCAAGATCCAACAGGGAATTCCCACCGATAAAGCAAAAGAGGTAGTCAAATTTATCAAGGATGGTAAATTTAAGGTGCAGGCGTCGATACAAGGCGAGACCGTGCGTGTCAGCGGTAAAGATCGCGACACTCTTCAGCAGGTTATCAGCGCTCTAAAGGCGAAGGATTTCGGCATCGATATGACATTCGACAACTATCGTACGAACTAAAATGACCGACCGAACCGCAGCTATAAAACAAGAGGCGATGTCGCAGGCCGGCGGCATCCTCGGTCTTATTGAACGCGAAATGAGCCTCGTAGATGTCGAGTTCACACGGCAGGCGAGTTCGAACATCTCGATCGTAGAGCATCTTGGCGAATACATCCGCTCGTCGGGCGGCAAGCGTATCAGGCCGGCCTTGATGATCCTCAGCACTTATGCCGCAGGCGGTGAAGGCAGCCGCGAAGGCGTGATTCGCATGGCAACAGTGATGGAGATGCTACATACGGCGACGCTGGTTCATGACGACATTATTGATAATGCTGATACGCGTCGCGGCCGAGCCTCGGTCAATGCCCGCTTCGGAAATCAGTTAGCCGTTTTAATGGGCGACTGGCTCTATATGTCGGCATTTGAGACGAGTTTAGGCGAGCGTTCGCTCCGTATTCTCGACATCCTGACGCGGCTGACCCGCAAGATGACCGAAGGCGAACTGATACAGCTTACTGTCATTGGCAATGCGGATATCTCTGAGGACGCGTATTTTGATATCCTTCGGCGCAAAACGGCGTATCTTTTCTCGGGTTGCTGTGAGATCGGGGCAATAATGGCAGGTGCTTCGGACGAAACAGTCTCAGCAATGCGCGAGTTTGGAATGGATCTCGGCATTGCATTCCAGCTTGCCGACGACCTTCTTGATGTAACGAGCGAAGACGACACGATCGGCAAATCAGCGGGATCAGATCTGCTTGAAGGCAAGCTCACATTGCCGTTCATTCGTTTGATACAGAAGCAGCCCGCATCGCGTGCTGACCTTGATCGCGTGATGAATGACGGAAGTTACGAAAGCATCTCGCGCGGCGAACTTGTACGCCGGCTTTACAGCGGCGGCATTATTGAGCAGCTTCAGAGCGAGGCTGACTCTTATTTGGCCCGCGCAAGAAAAAGTCTTGAAGTTTTACCCGAAACAGAGTATCGTTCTGCATTAGAGGCGATCTTAGTATTCGTCGTTCAACGAAATTCGTAACGATCTTCATTCGGAAAAAACACCGTTCACACCGCTGAACTTCTTTCATTTCCTAACATTATGGTAGACGAAAATCTCATTGCAGCCCTTGAAAGCAGCCTTCAACAAACTCGGAATGCTCAAAGCCGGCTTACGAATAAGCTCCAGGAGATCCAGAGGGAAGTTCTGGAGGTTCGCGAGCAGATCGCGGCCCACGAGGAAGCTGCGACCAAGACCGAACAGGCGATCTTTGCACTGCTTGTGAGCAGCGGGTCTGCCGATGGTTCGCATCGTCCGACGCGGCTCTCGATCGATGATGAATATCAGATCGGAAATGTATCGGGACGCGCCGATCGAGATCGGGACAATATCGAGCCAAAGGGTAGTGTTGCTTATATGAATCAGCATCGCCGCCCGCCGCTTCGCCAAGTTGATTTTGAGCCCGTGAGCGAGCGTTTCAGCGACCGCACCATCACACAGGCGTGTACGCTCCTGCTGCGTGAGGCCGGCCGTGCAATGCATGTGAATGAACTCTATAACGCTTTGATCGCAGGCGGGATGAAATTCAAGGGAAACAATCCTACGATCTCAGTTGCGGTAACACTCAGCCGCAACACTCGCTTCAAAAAGGTCGGCCCCGGCAGGTTCGAGTTGGCAATGCGCGATGAGGCCGAACGTATGGTCTCATAACGCGGCCTGAAGGCAGGAGAATTACGGTAAAAGCCGCATCCGGAGTCGGATAGCGGCTTTTGCTTTTTCAGCAACAGTATCGTTCGAGTATTTGTCGTGATGTTGCTTGACTTTTCAGCGTTTGCACCTATCATCGCATTATGAAACTGGACATTACCGTGAATGCCGGAACGCTGGCGGGGCAGAGCTTTGACCTGCAAACAGGTTTTATGACCATTGGGCGGAGCGAGGCCTGCACGGTGAGGTTCGATCCGTTGGTTGAGAGGATCGCCTCAAAACAGCACGCATTTATCGAGGCACGGTCCGACGGATTTTACATTACTGACAATCAGAGTACCAACGGCACTTTCGTGAACGGCTCAAGGATAACCACCGCCAGACTCAATAACGGCGATGTTATTCAGTTCGGCTCGAACGGTGTAACTGCCAACGTCCGTATTGCTGAATCGGAAGTTCCGGCAGCGATGACGCGTGAGGCTCAGATAGAGCAGTTTGACGATACTGTTTCGCGTCAGCCGAAGAGTATGCAAAATTCAATAGCATCCTTCGGCCTCGGCGGAGCCGCTCCGCCAAAGATCGAAGCGAGCAAGACAGGCAAGTATGTCGGCATCGGGATCTCGTTATTCCTTATCGTATTTCTGGGGTCGATCGTTATCGGGCTTATGTTCCTCAGTGTAGGCCCTGTGGCAGCAGTGATCGCTGCCGTTATCGCGTTCTTGCCGGCAATGGTCTATATTTTGCCGATAATATGGCTTGATCGTTACGATCCCGAGCCGGTTTGGCTGCTTGGCATGGCATTCCTATGGGGTGCGCTGGTCGCGGTTGTGGTCTCGTTCATTATAAATACGTTGGTCGGTGCGGTGGTATCGATGGCGGCCGGGCCTGAACTAGGCGAGATCGCGGGAGCCGTCTTTAGCGCCCCGATCGTCGAAGAGGGGTCAAAGGGGATCGGTGTCGTCCTGCTGCTTATCTTCTTCAGGCGATATTTTGACGACATCCTTGACGGAATTGTGTTTGCCGGCGTTATCGCGCTTGGTTTTGCAACTGTCGAGAATGTGCTGTATTACGGCCGGGCGGTCGGTGCCGGCGATGCCGGCAGCGTAGCGGTTCTGGTCTTCCTTCGCGGTGTGCTGTCACCGTTCGCTCATGTTACTTTTACCTCGATGACAGGCATCGGTTGCGGTATTTCTAGGGAATCGCATAACAAGATAGTCAAGATTCTCATGCCCATATTGGGTTACTTCGGAGCGGTCTCTCTTCATGCCCTTTGGAATGGAATGGCGTCCGTCGGAGGCGGCGGTGCGTTCCTTATTGGTTATATTGTTGCTGAAGTGCCGTTTTTCTTCATATTCGTTTGCTTTGCACTTTATATAATGTGGAGGCAGCATAAGATCGTGAAGGAAATGCTTGCTATTGACATCGCACGCGGCCTGATCTCGCCGGAACTGGCAGAGAAAGCGACATCGGCGTTCCGCAGTACCGGCTGGATCCTCAGCGGAATATTCACCGGCAAAGCGTTGGCCCGCTCACGATACGTCAGGGCCGTCGGAAAGCTGGGCCTGAGTTATTGGCACATTCAAAGGGCGACGCGTGCTCACGGCGAGACAGGGAGCTTTCAACAGAATCCGATCCTTCGAGAAGAGGTACTCCTTTGGCGGGATAAGGTTTGACCCAATGAAAAAGGCAAAAGGATGACCTTCCTCTTGCCTTTTTTATCTGGTAGGCCGTGCAGGGATCGAACCTGCGACCCACGGATTAAGAGTCCGTTGCTCTACCAACTGAGCTAACGACCCAGAAACAAAATCGGATTATAGCAAACGAGAAAAGAAACGCAAAACTAAGCATCGTGTTATCCTTGCGGCTCAAAATATTGAGGCCTCAAACGTGTTGCGATACAGCATACACTTGGATTTTTCGCTATTTGGCTTCAAAATCTAATTGACGATGAGGGAATGTCCGCAATGTGAGAAATGTTTGAGCGACGATGTACTTTTGTGTCCGTCCGATCAAACGGCGACAAAAGCAACGCTCCCCGGCGACCAGATGCTGGCAGGCAGATATCTGCTTGAAACAAGGCTCGGCCGCGGCGCGATGGGTCAGGTCTATCTCGCCAAAGATACAAAATTCGATAAACGAATGGTTGCTGTAAAGACCGTTCGGCCCGACCTGCTCAACAGCGAGGATCTGCAGGAAGGCGAAGCGATCGTGCGGTTCGAGCGCGAAGCACAGGCGGCGGCATCGATACAGCATCCGAACACCGTAAGCGTTACAGATTTTGGCGAAAGTGCGGACGGCATCTTTTATCTGGTGATGGAGTATGTCGAAGGCGAGACGCTTCACAAACTGCTTCGGCGTGAAGGTACGCTGCCCGTCAAGCGTGCCGTGCATCTCCTGCGGCAGATCTCTGACGGCGTCGAAGCCGCTCACGATCTGAACATACTGCATCGAGACCTCAAGCCTGCAAACATCTTCATAATGCAGAAAGGCAAAGGCGGCGACGGCTTTGTAAAGGTGGGTGACTTCGGGCTGGCGAAAGTCGTTAGTCATACGGTCACTGACGTATCGTCAAATGCCACACCGTCGTCACGCGGGATCATCGGAACGCCCGAGTTCATGGCTCCCGAACAGATGCAGCCCGAGATCGGTATCGACAAACGCGCCGACCTTTATGCACTTGGCACGATCGCGTATCTGATGCTGGGCGGCCGCACGCCTTTCACCGGCGAACTGATGCAGCTGATAATGCAAAAGATCATGAATAAGCCGGAGCCGCTTGCATCGCTTCGATCGGATATTCCGCCGGATGTGGATCGAGTGATAATGCGGTCGCTTGAAACGGATCGAGACCTCCGATTCGGATCTGTCGCCGAATGGATAGATGCTCTCGAAGGTGCGGCTGCGGACGTCGATGACCAGAAACGCTCGGGTTCGGCAAGGCTTGTTATTCTGGGCCCCGTTAATGCTGAGGTTTATATTGATGATGAACGAAAAGCGAGCGTCGGCAGTTCGGGGCGTGTTGTTCTGGGTGACATACCGCCCGGCCAGCATATTCTTCGAGTTTCAAAAGCGGGTGAGAAGGATGACGAACGTGTGATCGAAATCCGCCCGGGCTCGAACGAACAGGTGATACAAGCCCAGCTTCGGCCCATTCATTCGGCGAGCGCGAGCCAACCGTCGCCGTCCGAAGGGACGAGCACCGGCGGATCGCCGTATTCGAGCTTGATGCCCGGCATCGTTGCTTGTGCGAATTGTAATGCAAGATACGCGGAAGGCGTCAGGTTTTGCGGCCGCTGCGGCGGCGGGAACTTTGTTTTGATCTCGCCTGCGGAGACGCCCAAAACCTTTCCGTGTCCGCGGTGCCTTGCGCGCCTGCCGGAGAACTCGCGGTTCTGCGGCCGCTGCGGCTTTAGTATAAGTTCGCCTGCATCGTTTATGTCGGCAAGCACTCCGAATTTCGGCACTTCCCGATCGCTTCCACCGCAGGCAGAACGCCTGTGTCCACGTTGCGGAGGCATTTATCCGGCACAAATAAAGTTTTGCGGCCGTTGCGGACAAACACTCTGATCGATTTCCGAAACTTCCACTGTAAAGTCGCGTTTATCAAGATTTGTGCGTATAATAACGCCGTTCGTGTCATATATTTGATGATACTGCTGAGGAGATCAAATGAAAGTTTGTCCGAAATGCCAGAAGACCTACACTGACCCCAATCTTAACTTTTGTCTTGACGATGGTTCTGTCCTGACGCAAGCCGCCGGCGAGCAAATGCCCGAAACTGTGCTGCTGAATCAGCCCAGGATCACTAATCAGCCGCAGATGCCGGTCGCATCTCAGGCCGCTTGGAATACTGCTCCGCCGCAGCCTTCGTACTCGATGCAGCCGAAAAAGTCGTCAAAAACATGGCTTTGGGTTCTTTTGATCCTTGGAGCATTGGTTGTCATGTGCGGCGGCGGCGGTATCGTCGGCCTGTTCTACCTCGGGTCGCAGGTGGAACAGGAAGAAGCCAACAAGAACGCCAATTCAAAATCAAACAGCGGCGGCCTTCTCCCCGGGAATAAGAACTCGAATACATCCGCCAATTCCACGAACACTTCAACGCGTAACGATGTCGAGAACCTAGATCTTTCGGAGTGGGTAAGGCCGAATTCGCAATTCGGCACGACCGAGTTCAGGAACGGCGAATTGATCATGGGTTCCAAACAGAAGGGATACTATTACGTCTTGGCAGCGACGGCTGAGTACACGACCGAGAATGCCGATACGCGGGTAACCCTCAGAAATATGGACAATGCTGATTCACGCCTGGGCTATGGACTGGTGTTTCACAGTAACCCGACACCACTCCAGCAGGGGTATGCCTTCTTGATCAATACAAAAAATCAGAAATACGAAGTTGTGCATCATATTCCCGGTGACGAGAAGCCTGTCGTTTCGTGGACAAAGTCTGATGCGATAAAGTCGGGGGCGGATGAGAATACACTTGAAGTACGGGACGGTCCCGATAAGATCGAGCTGTACATCAATGGCGAGATGGTCAATTCGATAAAGAATGTTTATGGCTACAAGGGCGGCGTCGTGGGGTTGTATTCGGGTGACGGCGTCAAGATCGCGTTCAAAGACCTTCAGATCCGTCGTTGAGCTATATGAAGCAGTGTCCAAAATGCAGGCGAACGTACACCGACGCAGACCTTAACTTTTGTCTCGACGACGGTGAACTGCTTCTGGTGCAGGCTGTTGAGCCCGGAACATTCCGCGACGATTCACCGCCGACGTTGATGATCAACGATGTTCGCTCTACCAATCCGACGGGTTGGCCTTCGCAGCCGACGCCGGGTCCGATATCACCGGCACCGTGGCAGGGCCAGCAGATGCAATATCCGATGCAAATGGCTCCCACGCAGACTCTTCCGGTCGTTTCTTTGTGCCTTGGGATCGCCAGCGTTACCGTTGGGTGGTGCTGTTGGTCAGGTGTACTTCTTTCGCCCGCAGCGGTCATTACCGGTATCATCGCTTTGTCGCAGATCAAGAACGATCCGCAAAGATATACAGGCAAGGGATTAGCGATGGCCGGCCTTATCACCGGCGGGGCGTTTATCGCGGTTGCGATCCTTATTTTTGTTCTGTACGGTGCCGCGATCTTCCTCGGCGGTATCCGTTGAGTCTTTCGATCTAAATGCGCGTTAGCCTAAATGTGATTGCGGGGCCTCAAACTGGGCGTTCCTTCTCGTTCGATCAGCACGATACATTTATGATCGGAAGAGGCGAGGATTCGCAGTTCTGCCTGCCGGAGGACCGCTTTTTTTCCCGCCATCACTGCATTATCGAGATCGCACCGCCGCAGGCTTTCATCCGCGACCTTGGTTCGACCAACGGCACCTTTGTCAACGGCCTTAGAGTTGATACTGCCTATCTGAAGAGCGGTGACCGGATCCAAGGCGGCGAGACCGTTCTTGAGGTCGAGGTCATTGCCGATCAGATCGGAAGCGGCACTGTTGAAGACCCATTTCTAAAAACTGCAACCTCGCTTGTTGCGGTAAAGTGCCTTAACTGCGGCGCGCCCGAAAGTGTTGAGGCGTCCGCGGCTGACGACAAACTTACATACGTCTGTGAGGCGTGCCGTGAACGATTAAAAGATAATCCGCAGCCCGTGCCGCACTACCAGATGATACGCCTGCTGGGCAAAGGCGGAATGGGCAGTGTTATGCTTGCCCGAGCTGAGAAGGACGGCCGCGCCGTGGCGATCAAGACGCTGCTGCCCGAGGTCGCGGTAAGTGAGCAGTCTCTGAAGCGGTTTATGCGCGAGATCGAGGTTGCTGCGTCGCTTCGGCATCCGCATATTGTCAGCTACATCGAGCACGGAACGCACAATGGTATGGTCTATCTGGTAAGCGAGTTCGTTGCGGGTATGGATGCGGCACAGATGGCAAAGCACCACGGCGGAAGGCTGAACTGGCGCGAGGCTGTACAGATCATAGAGCAAACACTTGCGGCTCTCCAGTTTGCTCATGAACTCGGCTTCGTCCATCGCGACATCAAAGAACAGAATATCCTTATCGAGGGCCGATACCCGAACTCGGTCGCAAAGCTGACTGACTTCGGACTTTCGAAGAGTTTCAAACAGACCGGAATGAGCGGTGTAACGATGGTTGGCGATGTAGCCGGAACTATCGCCTATATGCCGCCTGAGCAAGTTCGCGATTTTAAGGAAGTTCGTCCGCCGTCCGATATCTACGCGGTCGGAATGACGGCTTACAGCCTGATCACCGCCGCACATGCCCTCGACATTAGCCCAAAGGCAGGAATCTCGGAAACCGTCAGGGCGATCTTTGAAAAGCCGATCATCCCGATGGCTCAAAGAGTTCCGGACATTCCGCCGAAGGTCGCCGCCATAATCGAAACCGCCCTTGCAAAGCAAGTGGAACACAGGTGGAGCAATGCAGGTGCGATGCGTGAAGCATTGCTGAACGCGGCTTCAGAGCATGAATGATCTAAAGCGTTTTAGTTACTTTCTTTAGCGAACGCGGTGCATCTGCATCGAGGCCCTTTGCTGCCGACAGATATGCTGCGAACATCTGGGCGGGAATAATGAACGGGATCGGCGTCAGCAATTCCGGAATATCCTCAGACAATTTGAGACAAGACGGCGACGCTTCGGCAATATCCTTATCGTTCGTGATCGATAGGCAATCAGCATGGAGCGATGCGAGATTCGTCAAAAGATCGAGGCTGCTTGAACGCGTTCGTCCCGACGGTGCGAACATTATCACCGGAAAACGACGCTCTACGATCGCGAGCGGCCCGTGAAAAAAGTCCGCCGTAGAGAACCGTTCAGCGACAACATAGCATGTTTCCATGAGCTTTAACGCAAGTTCGTAAGCATTGCCGTAATTCATTCCGCGTCCTACGACGACGCAGTTTTCCATAAAGGTGTAGCGGTCAACGAGCCACCGCACACTGCTTTCAAGGCTGAAAGCAGAGCTTGCAAATTCAGGAATTCGGTCAACGCCAAGTTCCTTGCCGGACAAGGCGGACGCAAGCAGGTAGAAATGCAGCATTTGGCCGCTGTAGGTCTTTGTCGCGGCGACGGAGCGTTCGCGGCCGGCATGGATCAGCAGAGTCTCGTCGGCGATCGTTGCCATGGCCGAAGCCTCTTCATTCGTGATCGCAAGCGTGAACGCGCCCGATTCTTTTGCCTCGACGAGAAAGGTGTTTATATCGGTGCCTTCGCCGGACTGGGAAACGCCGATCACGAGGGCGTTCTTTAGGTCGAGCTTGCCGTCGTAGAGTGTTATGACCGACGGTGCCGCAAGCGAAACCGGTATTCCGGTAGTTACCTCAAGAAGGTAGCGGCCGAATTGCGCGGCATTGTCGGAACTGCCTCGAGCGACAAGGACGATCAGGTTGATCGAACGTTCTTTTAGGTATGCGCCAAGCTTTGCGGCTTTGCCACGCTCAGCTTCAATGGTTCGCTCAAGCACGGCAGGCTGTTCGGCTATCTCTTCCAGCATCAATGACATACGGTTTGATCAGGCGGGAGCCCAACGTTTTTACGGTGTTCGTCACGCATTTGACGAAGTACGGTATTTATCGCACCTCCGATCATTACGGTGAGTGCGGTCAAATAGAGCCATAAAAGCAGGATGATAACCGCACCTAGCGAGCCGTAAGTCCTATCATAACTGTTGAAATAATGTAGATACAAACGGAACAACCCTGTTAGGACGAGCCAAAGCACGATCGCAACGATCGATCCCGATGTCACCCATTCCCACTCGAAGGTGATATGATCCGGCAGAAGGTTGTAGATCAGCTCGCATACAAGCAGCATCAGCACCAGTATCGATACCCATTGGATAACAACCAAAAAATAGGGCGAGGTGATCGGCATTCCAAAATATTGCGATGCTAAACCGGCGAATTGCCACCCATAAAATACGATCGCCAGCACGATGGCCGAAAGGATGCATAATGCAAGCGTAAGCCCAAGAGAGTGTATCCGCAGGAGAAGCCATGATCGGCGTTCAGCCAGCTGATAGACGGCATTGAGAGCCGCCCGGAGTGCGTTCACGCCCGATGATGCCGACCACAATGTAATTAGCAAGCCGATCGTCAGCTTTCCGCTCGAGCTGTTGACGGCGATCTCTGCGAGGGTGCTGCTTACAAGCTCGGAGGCAGTAGCCGGCATTACTTGCCGCAAATATAGGATGAGTTCATTCTTGATCCCATCGGAAGAATCAAGGACCAATCCGAAAAGGCTCGTCAGGAACAGAAGGAAAGGGAAGATCGAAAATGCGAGATAAAAAGCGGACTGGGCTGCACGGCTGAACAGGTCAGCCTCGAACATCAGATCATAGAGCTTTCGAAAAAAAATGGAGAGATCGGATCCTTTGATCGTTCTCATTGCGGGCCTTCGAGATATTTTCGCGGCACCCGCGGACTGATCCCGCACGTGATCTCATACGAGATCGTACCGGCTTGGCGTGCTACGTCCTCTGCGAGCACGCTTACACCGTTCGCTCTTCCGAAAAGCGTTACGATGTCGCCGGGCTTTGCCGCCGTATCTGTCACATCGATGAGTGTCCAATCCATCGAGATCCGTCCGACTATAGGACAAAGCCTGTCATTAACGATAACATTGCCGATATTCGAAATATTCCGGGGCAAACCGTCCGAATAGCCGATAGGTACGGCGGCAATAAGCGAATTCCGCTTCGTAAAGTATGTTCTGCCGTAGCCGAGTGAATCGCCTGCGGGAATTTCTTTCAGATAGACGATCTTTGAAACGAGCGACATCACCGGCCTCAACGCGGGACGCTCGATACCTGTCGGCAGGACGTCGCCGCCGAGGCCATACAAAAGGCCGCCGACCCGGATCATGCCTGCTAGCGACTCCTTATGTGCGATCGCTCCCGGCGAGTTCGCCATATCGAGGATCGCAGGCCTGAGGCCGCACTCGCGGAAGATGTCAACACATATCCCGAAACGTGCTATTTGCTCGCGCGTAAACGAATTTTGATCCGGATCGTCCGCAGAGGCAAAATGCGTCATCAAGCCCTCGATCTCGATGTGCTCAAGCGACTTAAGAAATAACGCGAACTCACGAGCGTGATCGTATCGAATGCCCAAACGGCCCATTCCCGTATCGATCTTGACATGATACTTCAATCGCTTACCTGCCGCAGCGGCTGTTGCATTCCAGGCCAGAGCCTTTTCTTTTTCGCAGATGGTCGGCGTCAGGCCGTACTCGGCTAACAACCCTCCCTGGCCCTGCCAAAAACCGCCGAGGCATAGGACCGGAAGATCAATTCCCGCATTACGAAGCTCAACGCCTTCTTCGGGAAGCGCAACGCCGAAACGGTCGACGCCTTCGAGTGCAAGCCGCTGAGCGCACCTCACCGCGCCGTGTCCGTATCCGTCGGCTTTTACGACCGCCAGAAACTGCGGGCCTTTGCCGACGAACGTACGCACCGAGCGATAATTGAACGCAAGGGCGTCGAGGTCGATCAGTGAAACCGTCGGGCGGCCGGTCGGGTCATATTGCATAGGGTTGCTTAGCCGGTCCGCGTATCAAAGCGGTATGTTGCCGTGCTTCTTGGGCGGATTACTGTCGCGTTTATTTCGCAGGAGTGAAAGTGCCCGGATCAATTTCGGTCTTGTATATTTCGGTTCAATTACCTCGTCGATGTAGCCGCGCTCGGCGGCGACATACGGATTGGCGAACTTATCGGTAAATTCTTTGATAATACGGTCGCGTGTGCCGATCGGATCGGTGGTGTCGAGCAGCTCCTTTTTATACAGAACGCCAACTGCGCCTTCAGCTCCCATCACGGCGATCTCGGCGGTAGGATACGCGAAATTCACATCGGTGCGAATGTGCTTCGACGCCATCACGCAATAAGCTCCGCCGTAAGCCTTTCGTGTGATGACGGTCAGCTTTGGAACCGTCGCTTCGGCAAAGGCGAACAGCAGCTTTGCACCGTTGCGAATGATGCCTTGATGCTCCTGATTGATCCCCGGAAGAAAGCCCGGAACATCCTCAAAGGTTATCAGCGGAATATTGAAACAGTCACAAAAGCGCACGAATCGAGCCGCCTTGACCGATGCATCGATGTCGAGTACACCTGCGAGGAACGCCGGCTGATTTGCAACAATTCCGACCGAAGATCCGCCGAGTCTTGCGAAGCCGACAACGATATTCGGTGCGAAATGCTCTTGAACCTCAAAGAAATAAGCGTCATCGACGACTTTTGTCACGACATCGCGGATGTCGTACGGCTGATTGGGCGATTCCGGTATAAGCGTGTTCAAAGAGTCATCGGTACGCTCTGACGGATCATCCGTCGGAACGAACGGCGGATCGTCCATATTGTTGGACGGAATGAACGAGAGTAACTCGCGGGTGATCCGCAATGCGTGTTCGTCGGAATCTGCTGCAAAGTGAGCTACGCCGGATCGGGCGTTATGCGTCATTGCTCCGCCGAGCTCATCCTTTGTAACATCCTCATGCGTTACGGTCTTTATCACGTCCGGCCCCGTGATGAACATATAGGACGTATCCTTGACCATTACGTTGAAATCCGTGATCGCCGGACTATAAACAGCACCGCCTGCACAAGGGCCGAGAATACAGCTGATCTGCGGAACGACGCCGCTTGCGAGCGTATTCCGCAGGAAAATATCCGCATAGCCCGCAAGGCTAACGACACCTTCTTGGATACGGGCACCGCCGGAATCGTTCAGGCCGATAACGGGAACGCCTGTTTTCATTGCGAGATCCATTATCTTGCAGATCTTCTGCGCATGCGTTTCGGAAAGCGAGCCGCCGAATACCGTAAAGTCCTGAGCGAAAACGAATACCTCGCGGCCGTCCACCAGCCCATGGCCCGTTACGACCCCATCGCCGTCAAATACCTGTTTATCGAGTCCGAAATCGGTTGCACGATGGCGAACGAATTTATCGAACTCTTCGAACGTTCCTTCGTCGAGGAACAGGTTGATCCGCTCGCGTGCGGTAAGTTTGCCCGATGAACGCTGCTTATCAAGGCGGGCCTCACCGCCTCCCATTTCAGCGGCCCGCGAACGTGCAGTCAGCTCTTCTATCTTGGTCATAGGTTTGGATTCCGGGCGCATATCAAGTAAGTTGAATTAGTTTAAGGGCTTTTTCGATGCTGCACAAGACCATCATAACCAGCAGGGACAACGAACGCGTAAAGTTCGCAAAGCGTGTACGCGACGGCAGGGAACCTTCTGTCATATTTCTGGAAGGAAAACGGCTTGTCGTCGAGGCATTAAAACGAAATGTGCGGATCATTTCATGTCTTGTTTCAAGCGAGTTTCCCGATCAAAGCGTACTCGATCTGCTGAAAGATCATTCGATCGATCCGCTGACAGTGAAGCGAGCCATCTTTGACTCGATATGCGATACCGCCGGTTCACAGGGCATCGCTGCCATAGCCGAACGGCCGCATTGCTCCATGGCCGATCTTCGGCAAGCCGCCTCGGCGGTGCTTCCGATATATCTATATCTTTACGAGGTCAATAATCCGTCAAACCTCGGTGCAGTACTGCGAACCGCTGAGGCTGCCGGCGTTACAGCCCTGATCACATCACCAAACTCCGCCGATGCATTCTCAGCAAAAGCGAATCGCGCCGCCCTCGGGGCGAATTTGCGTTTAGCCGTCTGCGAGGGCGTTACGTTCGCAAATGCTCTCGCGTGGGCATTGTCAAACGGTATTACGGTAACGGCCTCAGCAGCTTCTGCTGACAAGCAGCATTGTGAGATCGACTGGATGCGGCCCCGATTGCTTGTGCTTGGCTCCGAAGCACACGGGCTGCCGGCTGACATTCTCAGTGCCGCCGAAGAAAGCGTTTGTATCGAGATGGAAAATGAGGTTGAGAGTCTCAACCTCGCGGTATCTGTCGGGATCATTCTGTTCGAAGCAAAACGGCAGATCAGCGGTTAGGCGTTGCAGCGTTGGCCGCAGACGATACCGATGTCTCAAGTTCTTTCTTTAGAAGCCTTTGGATCGTCGTGTCACTCGTTACCGCCATTCCGATCGCGATGTCATTCTCAAGCGACTTCTGGTTGACCTGATCCGAGTTAGGCAACAGCTTTCGCGCCTCGGTAAATTCGGCTCTAGCCTTTACACTATCGCCTGTCAATAAGTATGCTCGTCCGAGCAGATAATGATCCTCAGCATCTTCAGGTGCTGTGTGCTTTGCGACATAGAGGGCAGGATCTCTATCGATCTCGCGTCTTAGTCCTTCAAAGCTTGTGAACGGAATATTTGGCGACTGCATTTCCGTCAAGGGTTCAGGAGCGGCGATCTCGGTCGAAGGCCGAAATGCAAAATGATAGATCGCAATGCCCACAAGCGTCCCGAGAATGAAGAGTGCAGTAAAACCGACCGCTTTGCCGAATACGCCTGACGACGGTTCGCTCCCGGCCTGCGAAAACATCTCATTGTTGTACATCGGGGCCGGCTGAGATGCGGCGGCTTCTGCTTCCGCAACACTTGACGGTGCGGCCATCGGCGGAGGGGCTGTTTCCGGCTCGGCGCTTTGGGTTGCGTCAACCGCCGCCGGAACGGTTTGTTCCGGATCGGTTGCCTCAACCTCAGATATTGGTAACTCTGTCGGCGCATCTTCGTGATACCCGTCTACGACATCGTCTTCCAGCTCAAGAAGGTTATCATCAGACCCGTTGGCGCTATGAAAACGAGCGGAGATCAGCGTGTCCTCTTCGTCCGGGAGAGCAAGGATATCGGTCTCGGCCGCACGCTTGATCGGCTCCGGTGCTGTTTCAAAAGCGGCAGCAGGTGTTCGGGCAAGAACTGCCGTTAAGTTGTCTTCAGCACCTCGCTCATAGCAAACCTCTTTTAATCGCGCACAGGCGGCGGAAAGGTCTTCGTGGGCGTTGATGATCGCCTGAAGCTCACTATCGGGTATATGCCTCGTAATGCCGTCAGAACAAAGCAGGAACGTCGTTCCCGGAGCGATCATTATGGTCTTTAGGTCAATATCTACGTCAGTCTCGGCTCCGAGCGCTCTGTTAATGATATTTTTTCCGGGATGGTTCTCAGCTTGTTCCTGGGTCATTCGACCCGCGCGAACTTCATCGGCAACCATTGAGTGATCTTCTGTTTCGCGGCGTATCGTGCCTGTCGGCTCTATACGATAGACGCGCGAATCACCAACATGTGCGATCGTTGCGACATCATTGTCGATGTAAACGGCAACGATCGTAGTTGCCATCTTTGCCAACTGCGATACGTCATTCGACATTTGATAGATCGCGCTGTTCGCCTTTTCGAGGGCAACCTTCATCACCATTTCCGGGTCGGAATTCACCGCTCGATTAGTAAATGCTTCGGCGAGTATCTCAACTGCCATTTGCGACGCGACCTCGCCCGCCTGCGCACCTCCGACTCCGTCAGCGACGGCAAAGATGCCGACATCGGGCATTTCGAGATAAGAGTCCTCGTTTTGAGGGCGTTTCTCGCTCAAGCCGCGGTCACTCACGGCCGCAGATGTCAATTGCTGAGCAGTTTGTGTAAGTTCCATAACATATTAGACAGCAATATTTGCAGGAGATCCTTCGAGTGGAGGTTTAATTGTATCACGGTATTGGTCCATAGCATTTCGATGTGAGAATGCCATAAGGATGCCGAGCATCGTAAAACTCGTTATCAAGCTGAAGCCGCCGTGGCTGACGAACGGCAACGTGATCCCCGTCATCGGCAACGCCCGTGTGATGCCGCCGATATTTACAAGGGCTTGAAATCCGATAAAAGCTGTCAGGCCGATCGAGCATAACCGGCTGAACATATCGCGTGAATCACGTGCGGTACGGACACCCGCTGCGGCGAAAACGATCAGCGCCAAGGTTATCAACAAACCTCCAAAAAGTCCAAGTTCTTCTGCAGCGGCGGCAAAGACGTAATCGCTGTCGGATACCGGTATCAATTCGGGATAGCCAAGTCCGAGCCCGCGGCCGGTATAGCCGCCCGAAGCGATGCCGAACGTCGCCTGTGCAGGCTGAAAGGCAAGGATGTCGAACCACGCATCGACATTTATGGACCGTTGAAGCTCGGGGTTATCTTCAAGCATTTTCGGGAACTTCGGATCATTCTTTACCAGCTGCTCATAGTAGTCATCGTAATCAGACTTCCACCAAGGCGTATCGGGCGTCGGCGGGTCGAAACCGTCAAGCCAAAGGTGAAAACGCTGTTGGATGCGGTCGGGCAATATCCTCTTTACGGGTGACGCTATCGTCGGAAGCAGAGGGATCTTTGCCTGAGTGTTGATCGGAAGAGCCCCGACGATCAAGATCGACATCACAAGAACAACGCTGCCGATCAGGACCAGCCTTTGCGGGAACCGCCGAACCGCTATCAGGTAGAGCGTGATATAAACGGCACCGAACACCATCATTTGCCCGAAGTCCTTCAGAACAAAGAACGGCAAAAAGGGAACTAATGCCATAAAGAGCAGCGGCAGAACATCCTTTGCACGTGGAATGCCCCAATATGTTCGTGAAAGATTGCGGTAAAGAGCCGCAAGCAAAGCCGCAAAGCCTATAAGAAATGGTATCTTTGCCGGTTCCCAAGGCGTCATATTGCCAACCGACTTTCCGGCTCGCGAAGTGATCGCAGCAAAAAGCAGAGGCAGAAGAGTAAGCAGGACGATCAGGAATCCGTTGTTCTTCAGAAACGTAAGCGTGTCCTCGCGCCGCATCGCAAGGAACGCCAGGACCATCAAGAATATCGCAAATATCGGGATCAGGGTATTTCCCGAAAGGGCGACGCCGGAGAGTGTACCGCCGGCAGGCCGAAAGGTCTCCTGCGATAGGTCGACCGGTTCAGCAGGCGTCGGAGGCAGCCCCATCATTTGTTTCTTTTCGGGCGAATAATTCTCCTTTATGTACCGCATCTGCACTGTTCGGATCTTTGCATCGCGTTCACGTGCAATAGCCTGAAGCTTCAGCTTCAGCATTTGACTCCGTTTTTCTCTATCGGTGAGGTTCGCACTCTCAACCTTTGCACGTTCTGCCGCGGGAATGTCGGCAACATATTCACGATCAGAGAACAGCCGATACTGAACGGTCAGCCCGATCGAGAAGAGAAGGACGCAAGCCGTGTACATCGTCCAATTGCCCTGGTAGCGAAGAAAGTACCTGATCGGTATCGGCAGTATCGCCAGCAGGCCGATCAGAGCGACATTTCGAAACGCGGTCATAAAGCCGGTCTCGTAGCCGCGTATCAATGCACCGTAATATATGGAATAGTGAGCGACCGCCGTCAGTACGACGATAGCCGAAAGGAGCAGCAGATGGAACAGAGTGCGATTCTTCACGATCAGGCTTTCTTCTTTTTCTTGGACGGAGCTGCCACTTTTACGGGCTTGTAGCGCTCGCCCAGCAGACCGAGGTCGCGTGCCTTCAGAATGAGTTGAGCGGCAACCGGCGCAGCAGTGCTTCCTCCGAACCTCTGGCCGATATCCTCAACGACGACGGCGATCGACACCTGCGGGTTTTCTAAAGGTGCTATGGAAATGAACCAGCCGTCGGTGCGGTTGCGGAATTCATATTCTTTGTATTCGACAAGGTTGCCGTCATTGTCCTTTCTCGTCTTAAGTTTGAACTTCCGCTCACCCGTGGCCTCGTCATAGACGGGAATGTGATCCTTTTCCGCTGTGCCTGTCTTACCTCCTGCGGTGATGCCGGTGCCCGACAGTGCAGACCGGACCGCTCCGCCGGTGCCGCCGGCTTCTTCCGTTACGGTTGACATAATCTCGCGAACCGAGCGGGCCTGTTCGGGCGAGAGGACTTGAGCAAAAAGTTTTGGCTCGATATCGGCCTCGATCTTTGGCCTCATCAGAGATCCCTTCAGGTTCCCGGGCCCGGCTGCGATCAGTGCCATCTGAAATGGCGTCATTTGCGACGCGAGCCCTTGGCCCATTCCTTCCAAACCGAAATCAAAGAGTGTGAGGTCTTTACCCGTAACCATCGTCGATCGCGCCGGACTCAGCGAACGCGCGATGCGCGGGTCGCTGACATTCCAGATGTCCGGGAAATATCCTTGCGTTAGTGCTTCATCGGCTTTTTCAACCGGGGCGATCCCAAAGAGCCGTGCGGTTTCGCCCATGCGCTCGCGTCCGAGGGCATTTGCAAGCTGAGCAAAGTACTGGTTGCTCGATACCTTGAATGCTTCGCGAAGCGGCACGGCCGGCGAGCAGATCTCGCAGCTTCCGCCGGCGTCACAGATCGGCCGCGAACCGCGAAACGGCGTGTAGCAATCCGGTGCCGGCAGGTCGCTCAGTAACAGATCCTGCTTTCCCGCACGAAAGGCTGAGACCATCGTAAGCGTTTTGAACGTCGAACCGGGAACATAATATTCACGCAATGCCCGACTGAGCAGCGGTTTATTATTTCGGTCCGCTTCGAATTTCAAATAGCCGTCCAAAGTGCGTACGTCCGAGAGCTTGTATGACGGATTTGAATACAGAGCGTAAACGTCGCCGTTCTGAGGGTTCATCACAACAATGGCCCCCTTTTTCCCCTCAAGCAGACGCGCGGCGTATGCCTGAAGTTCGCGGTCTATCGTTACGCGAACATCTTTTTCTTCCGGTTCGGGATCCTTATAGCGGAAAAGGATCTGCCATGCTTCCGGCATCGTCTCCGCATCCTTTTTGTAGAGCGTACGTTCCAATCCCGGAGTCCCGCGTTCAGTTCCGAGAAGGTGCGCGAGTTCTTTGTCCAGCGGATAATAGCGGTCAATGCTGCCGTCCGTACCGATCTTGTAATACGCAAGGGCGGCATCGAGCTTTCCGGTACGGTCGAGCATCCAGCCGCGTAATGCTGCCGCATTTGTCCTTCTGGTTCTCAGGTCCTTGTAGTTGAGAGCCTGCATCTGTCCTTCGGGGTCCTCCGCATAGCGGGTCCAATAGACCTGAAATCCGAATACGGTGACACAGAGTCCCAGAAATACCAGGAACCAGATCGTTATACTCCGATTCGCCGCGGTCCTCGAAAGGCGCTTTACGACGCTGCGGGGAAGTTGATATTCGAAAATGAATTTGCGAGGCCGAATGTTCTCGACGAGCAACACGAACAGCATTGCAACTATCGCTGCCAACGCCAATAGGTAAATAATGGAAAGTCCGGCAGGTGTTCTTTCAAGCACCTGTCCGCCGAAGATCTTCTCGACGAGAAACTTGCCGATGTCGATGAAAAAGGCCGGCCTCATTCAGATCCTCCCGGCAACTTTCCGCTATCATCAGTTTCCGGTGCGTCATGGTCCGCTTCAAAAGCGATAGTGGTTGCTGTATTCGAGACGCTCTCGGCGCCCGTGTTTGCTGCAGTAGGTTGGGCCGAGGACTTTTCTCTGAACTCGAAGCCGTTGATCTCAACCGAATTTCCGTCGGTAACGACCTCAGGAATTGGCTCGGCCTGCGGCTGCGTGATGACAACCTCGAGCGAAACTTCCACGGTGCCGAAACGTAAACGGTCCGTTGGCGAAAGTGCGTGAACTTTGCCATAGGCGATCCGCTTATCGTTGATAAAGGTGCCGTTCGTAGAGCCGATATCTGCAACCGATATCTCGCCTTGCTCTCCGATGAGTATTGTTGCGTGCATTGTCGATACGCCCGGATCGTTTATCGAGAGTTTGTTCCCGCTGCCGCGCCCTACGGAAACCCTTCCATCGTCTTGAACTTCGATCTTTGCGGCAACCTCACGGCCTGCAAGTCTGTAGCGAACCGAAAGTTCACGCAATCGCGGGAGCTTGGCTTGAGTTTCATCTTCGGCGAGCGGATGATCATCGTGCGACGGAGCGAGATCCATTGTAACCTCGCGGCCGTCGTCATTGGTGCCGTCAAAGCCGGCAATGAGCTTTATACCTTCAACGAAATAGTCATCGGAAATTACCAGTGATACCGGAGCATAAGTGTAATAAAGCGAGTCATTTATGTGATCAACGGCCGCTGCGAGTAGTACGGCCTGAAGTCTATCGATACTCTTGTCATCGTCAGAGGCGAATTTATCCCACTGCATTTTCAGCCGGATATTATTCGGCACTACCTTGCCTTTGCCCGGCACCTCGATCGCCTCCGAGTCCAAAAGCATCTTTATCCGCTCGATAATACCGCTCGTCGCAAGGCTGCCGGAAGGCGCCAATTTGCGCCCGGTGAAGCTGTCGAATTTATCGCCAAGCTTTGCCAATACGCCCTTGAACAGCCAGTCGGCCATGCCGGGAGAACTTCTCGAACGGTCGCTTTCAGTCATGCAAAAACGTAATACGAAAGATCAAGCAATTTTATCCAAAATTCTTTACAAACCAAAGAGCGCAAAAGTATTGTAAAAAATGGTTGTACGATGTAAAATGTTTTTGGAAATTGATAAGGTTTCCGCGTTTTCATTATTTGATGTGTCCAAGATCTTAGTTTTCGGGCCGAAGCGTACCGTTCAGTTAAAAAAGGGAATATGTTAATGGAGGCAAAGCTACAACGGTTTAGTTCGTCCGTTTCGGCGGCTATTGGAGGCCGAAGCTCAGCAGGGTTTTCGGCAATTGAACTATTGGTCGTGGTCGCCGTACTTGCGGTAGTTCTGACGATCTCCATTCCGTATTTCATGAGCTACCGGCGGCTCTATCGTTCGGACGATCAGGCGATCAGGGTGATGGATCTTCTGCGTGAGGCCAATCAACTCGCCATCACACGTCGCCGTACTATGCGGTTCGAGATCGACCTCACGGACAATCGCTTGCTTATCATTGACGAGGCAGGCACCGATCCGGACGTTCTGCTTAAAGCGATCCCGCTTGATAAGACCGCCGATGTGAGGATGGATGTGAATCCGAACGGCGTTGCAAAGCCGAACCCGCCCAATTATCCGAATGCGACCTATGCAATTGACGGACTTGGGCACACAGAAGGGGCGAACTCGGTAATCGGCCATACGGTCTGGGCCGCGCGTTTTCAGCGTGACGGTTCGGCCGTGAATGCCGCAGGCACGCCGATCAGCGCGACGCTTTACATTTGGCCGCCCGCAACGCCGGGTAATCCGAACGCCCGCAACGCCGGCGAGGTTCGAGCGATCACGATATTCGGCGGGAGTTCGGCGGTTCGTTACTGGAAGTACACAGGCAGCACATTTGTCGGAGTACTAAATTAGGGCATCAGATGAGAGTCAAAGATCAATCAGGTTTTTCGTACATAGATGTGATGATCGCCATCGTCCTGTTGATGGTCGGCGTGCTTGCTTTGATGTCGGCGATCGCCGGGGCGATGATCCAATCAAAAGGCCAGCAGCAGCAGATCGTTGCAAAAGAGATAGCCGCATCGACCATGGAGTCGATCATGTCGGTCAAGGAGACCGATCCGGTTCGCCTTGGCTGGGATGCGGTTGGCAATGTCGGCTCGAACATCGTGAACGGCGTACCGAAAGGCATCTTTGTTACCGGAATGCAGAACGTTTTGCCGAATGCCGGGCCGGACAACATAATTGGCACGGCTGACGACGCCGGAGCTCCTCTTTCGGCCCTGCAGCGGCAGATCACGATCACCGATCAATGCGATCCGGAAAGGCCTTCGTACAATTGTCCGACGCCGGGGCTTTCAAAAGTTCGCATCCGTGCCGTCGAGGTGAGGGTGCGGTATTTCGTTGGGGCAATTGCGCGAGAGGAATCGTTGACGACGGTCATGACCGATTATGCGGTCGTTGAGGAATAAAGGTATGAAACGCGATCGTAAATTTATACAAGACCTCGGCCAAGCGGGTTTCTCACTGGTAGAACTCACCATTTCAATGGTCGTTTTTCTCATCGTTACCGGTTCTGTCTTTGGCCTTCTGCAGGTTGCACGAGAGAGCAAGACGGTGGTCAATGAGAACACCTCGCTCAACAAGAGCCTACGGATGGCGATGAGCACAGTCGGTAAGGATACATATAACGCGGGTTACGGGTATCCGCTGAAGAACACGGTATTTTTGGCCGACAACCGATTGGCGAACCTGCTCGGAATACCGCCGGATGTGGACACAAGCCGCGACACGGTTGCACCTATCATTGCCGGTAATAACATAACGCTGAACACCTACAATACGAATCCCAATATTCGTACGGATCAAGTTACGTTCCTTTTTAAGGACAATACCTTTAATCCTATCGGCGGCATTTCACAGCCGTTGAACATCAATGCGGCGACAACTACCGGAACGGGGATCGACGAGATCGTTCCGCTGTCCGGAAGTAATTCATTGTGCCGCGTGAATGACCTTTATCTGGTATCGGGTAATACGGGGTCAACGCTGGCTGTCTCAACAGCCCTCAGCGGTTCGAACAAGATACAGTTCGCAAACGGTGACGTACTCGGCTTCAACCAGACCGGAGCGAGCGGCCCATTGCGTGCGATAACTGTTCCGGCGAGTATTCAGCGTGTGAGTATGGTCACATATTTCGTCACGAGCGATGGTACGCTGACCCGCCGCGAATACGTGAACAGGCCGCCGGCATTGCCGGCAGTTGGCTTTGTAGATGAGCCGTTGGTCTTTGGGGTAGAGGATTTCCAGATCGTCTATTTGATGGACGACGGATCGGAGACCGAAAATCCTCTCGCAGGGCCTGATGGTATCCCCGGAACAGCGGACGACACGCCGACAAATCTCGCGGCCGTTCGACAGATACGATACACGATCAGCACGCGATCGACAGAGATGAACGCTACCGGTCACCCTTTCCGAACATCGCTTACCTCAACATTCAGCACCCGAAATTTGGGCTACGACGCAAATTAGAAAAGGAAGTACAAGATGAGAACCGCAGAAGGAAATAGAGTTGTTGGAATAACCCCGAAACGGGAAGCGGAGCGTGGCTCCGCCATCGTTATTTGTCTGTTCGTACTTGCTTTGATCACCGTCTTCGTGGCGGTAGCTCTTACGCGCTCATCTACCGAGGCGATGGCGGTAGGCAATGAAACCGCTGATTCGCGCACGTTTTATGCCGCTCAGGGCAGTCTCGAAATGATGACGCGTAATTTCAATAAGATATTCGAGACAAAACTAAATCCTACGGTTGCCGATCTTAATTCGATCAGGACCGCAGGTGTCCCGGGACTTGCGAATTACACCTTCGCCCAAGAGCTCGATATGACGTCAGCACGGCAAAATATCGTTCTGAACGGCGGGCCGTACAGCGGTCTTTATGCGATCCGTGATAACTGGCGGCTCAGGACCACTACGACCGATCAAAACGGGGTGCAGGTGCAGTTGACGCGAAACGTTTTGAACAGTCGAATTCCGATCTTTCAGTTCGGTGTGTTCTATGACGACGACCTCGAGCTTTTCAGGCCGCCGCTGTTCAGTTTCGGCGGCCGCGTTCATACGAACGGCAATTTCTTTATCTCGCCGGGCGACGATGGTGTCTACTTCGATTCTAAGGTAACCGCCACACACGAGATAATCACGCAAACCTGGCGCAATTGGTACACGGGCGACTCAGGCAACAACAAGACCTATATCAAAAATGCGTCAGGATCTTTCAAACAGCTATTGCCGACAAACGGAAGTGTACACAATACAACGTCGGGCGCTTCAAACAATATCTTTGCTTCCAACCCGGATATGCCGCCGAGCAAGGTCAATCCGAGTTTTAAGACAAATGCCGCGATCTTTGACGGCAATCTTGAAGCCGGTGCTCCAAAACTGAGACTTCCGCTGAAGGTGGGCTACCCGACCGACCTTGTCGAGATGGTCAAGCGCGGCAAATCGATCGGCGACCTGTTCAAGAATTCGCTTGGCGTGCTTGCGCCCGTAACCGCTGCTGATGCCGACGATGACATCCTTCGCACTGAGCGTTATGCGAACAAATTCGGCATTCGAGTAAGTCTTGCCGACAGCAAGGCAAAACTTCCGGGCTGCGCGTCAGGAATAGGTACGGCGGCGATCACCGGTGTTTGCGGCGTAAGGCTTGACGGAGACTCGGCCGGCGGCGGAGCCGATCCGACCTCGGACGCCCGCGGTTATCAGCCAAAACCGATGAAGCTTTCGCCATCGGATACGACGTGGGGTTATCGAGGAACCCGCCTTAACGGCGAGCGATTCTACATTGGCGGTCAGGTTCCGGGACGCGAGGTCTGGATCAAGGTCGAACTTGTCTCGATAGATCAGGCGACACAGACGACGATAGCGAAAGACGTAACACAAGACTTTCTCAGCCTCGGGATCACTGACGAGGCATCGTCTGCCTTGAATATCGACGGCTACACGGGTACGCGGGAATATAGCAATAACGGTACGCCGTCGAGCCCAAGCGGCAATCTGACGAGTGCGTCGCCCCAGAGCGCACTTACATACCCTGATTCACGAGCGATCATCAAGCTTCAGCGATTCGAGATTCCCGGCCCTGCAATTCCGGGCGGCAGTAACGCGCTGACCTCATGGGGAAGCGGTTCTGCAGCGACGAACGCGGTTGCTAGGTTCGGCTTTACGGGACTATCCGGAAGCGCGACCAACCAAATGAATCAACGCCGCACTTTGATCGCGAACGGCTGTCCGACGAGCGGTACGCCTAGATGCACGAATTCAGATGCTGATTACGGCTTAGATGGGGATGCCTACCGCGAAAATGTTGCGCACCTGAAACTCGCAACTGTCAATAGCGGTTACGCTGCGATCGTGCCGATACCGATCAAGATGTTCGACACGCGCGAGGGCGAATATTATGATGAGCGGAGCACGACCTATTATAACAACCTGAGCAGGGTAACGCGGAATGGCGTGATGACGATGGTCGATATTGATATTGCGAATCTACGGCGTTTCCTTCGTGGTGATTTCAATGGCCTTTTCCCGACGGACACTCCGCTCGCAACCGCAAAAGGCGGCATCGGGCTAATGTCGGGCGATGTGCCGTCTCGTGAAGGCTGGATCTTCTATGTATCCGACCGGCGCGGCGACGCCGATTTTGACGGCGAATTGGATATGGAGGACATTCTGAGTCCGGCTCCGGGCAATACCTCCACAATGCAGGTCGGCGAAGACGTCAATAATGATGGCTTGCTGAACACCTCATACGGTGTGGAAACGGAGAAGTATAATACGAATACATCTGCACCGGATCTGGCGGCTGTGCAGGATCATAAGTATTATCGCCGCGGCGTACGAGCGATCAACGCAAGCACGGTGCCGGGCATTTATGACTCTGCGACTCCGGCAAATACGATGGGATTCAGCTTCTCATCCGAGAACGGTATCTACATTCGCGGCAACTATGATGCGACAGGGTTAACAACTCCGCCCTCAACCGGCAACTCGCCCTACTCTAACTACCTTCCGCAAGGCGGAGGAACGAACGGATGGCTGCACATACCTACCTCGGTCGTGGGCGACGCCGTAACGATCCTTTCAAATGCGTGGAACGATGCCGAGAGTTTTACTTACCCTTATGACGAGACGAGGCGCGTCGCATCGGAAACGACGATCAGGTTTGCAATGATCGCCGGCGATACCGTGGCTTCGAAACAGCTCAGCATCAACCAAGGAGGCATCTCACCGAACCTGAACGGCGGTGTCCATAATTTTAAGCGCTTCCTGGAGACATGGTTGAATCAAAGCACCTCTGTAAGGCAAAGGCTCAATTACGCCGGATCGCTGATCAATCTCTTCAACTCGCGAAACAACAATGGTTCTTTCAAATGCTGTAACACGGTGTACGAGCCGCCGGTCCGTAACTGGGTGTTCGACTCGGCCTTCCTCGATCCGGCACGCTTGCCTCCGGGGACGCCGTTCTTCCAGTATGTGCAGACTACGGGATTTCAGAGAACGAACGACTAGGACGCTCTGACAGCGTACGTTTGATCGAGCAGGCCTCACGATCGTATCAAGATCGCGGGGCCTGCGGCCTTTTCGGCGGTGAACATTTGATGTGTGATATCGTATGTTGTCAAGAGCCGTTTGGTGGCTGCGATGAGAGAACTTTCACTCAGCAATTGTCGGATCGACCGTCGCTTCGAGGTGCGCCAAGCCCTCGGAAAGGGCAGCTATGCCGAGATCTATGTCGCGAGTGACGCCCTCGCGTCGCCGCAGTCGCCGCACAAACAGGTCGTTATCAAGGCTCTGAACGTATTTCTTCAGGATGATCTCGACCGTGATCTAGAACGTACTTTGGTCGAAAATTTTCAGAACGAGGCTCTCGCGCTAGATCGCGTCCGCCATCCCAATATCATCAGCCGCCTCGGCCACGGCACTGCCCGCGACCTTGCAGGAACGGTCTTTCACTATCTCGTGCTCGAGTATCTGTCGGGCGGAGATCTCCAGAATGCGGTGCGCAAGCGAGCTTTGCCCATCGATGCCGTATTCCGCTATGTCGAGCAGATATGTGCGGGCCTTGGTCATGCACATCGCAACGGCGTGATACATCGAGATATAAAGCCCCAGAACCTGCTTCTTACCGGTGATCTTGCTACTGTAAAGATCGCCGACTTCGGCGTTGCCAGATTTACGCTTGCAGATTCACCTATAACGCGTGTCGGTACGAATATCTACGCTCCGCCCGAGCACAGCCCGCTTTCTAGCGGGACCTATGAACCGTCGGATCTGACGCCGGCAGCGGATGTCTATTCGCTCGCGAAAACACTTTATACGCTCGTAACCCGCGAGGCACCCAGGCAATATTCCGGCCGGCCGATCACGGATCTGCCGGAAGAATTTCGATACGAGTCTTGGGCCGGTGCGTTGATCACTGTGCTGCGTCACGCAACCGCAGATCTGCCGTCAAGCAGGCCGCAAAGCGTTGATGCGTTCTGGGAGGAACTCAACGCGGTTTCGCTCTTGCTTGACGGAGCGGAACCCGAGACCGTTCTTCGACGCCGCGACAGTCTGCCGCAGGCACATGTTTCTCGCGGCTATACGCCGATCATACCGGCGCAGCCTGTCTTTGAGATAGAGCTGCCGCGAAGTCAACCTTTGTACCAGGCTCCCGTCAAAGAAGCCGCACCGATCTACTCGCCGTTGGCTCCGAAAGGGTCGGTGCACGCTCAAGCTGTGCGAGGATCGAGCGGCACGGCAACACCCGCGCCGAAGAAAAAGAACTTCCTGCGTGTCCTTGCTGTCTTTATCATTTTGGCGGCCAGTTTTGTAGGACTTTTGTTCGGCACGGCGCAATATATGCGTACAAAGGGAATCTTACCCTCGGTTGGTCTTCCCGGATCGAGCTATAAGACCGGCGTGGCAACAACGGACGTCTTTTTGCGTGCAGGCCCGAGCGCCGATAACCCAAAGGTCGGCCTCGTGACAAAGGACTCAAAGGTAAGAGTTGTAAATACGCAAAATAACTGGTATCAAGTTGAAGTGATACAGCAAGGCCGCGAAAGGAGCGGTTCCGATCAGCAGACAAAGGGCTGGCTTAACGGAAAGTACCTCGATATGGACGGCAATTAGGATGAGTGTTCTGGATAAGGTCAGGAGTTGGATAGACGGCGATTCGTCGGAACGTGTGCTCGAGCAGGCCGCCCGCGATGCGCAGGTCAAGCCGCATAGTAAGGCTGAGGAGTTCATCGTTGAGATCGCACGTGCAGTAGGATCTGTCATGCAGGCCGAAATGGTACCCTTACCGCAAGGTACGGTAATAATTCCAAGCGAATACACGATCTGCATGAGTGCCGAAGATGATAAGGATTGGCAGGGCGTTAAACGCCGCGGCCTTGAGCAAGGCCTTTATCACGTTCTTGCTTCACATGCTAAGGAACTCGCCGGAAAACGAAAGCTTGAAACACGGTCGTTCGTCATCGGATTTCGCATCGATGCTACGCTTGCAAAAGGCGACGTGAGCGTTCAGCACAGTTGGGATGACCCGGAAGCGAGTAAGACCGGCGTACTTGCACGTCCCGCGACGCAGCGAACTCAGGCGAACCCTCCGCAGGCGAGTATTCCCGCGGCCGGCAACGCAGAACGCGCAACGGTCGCAAGCCTAAAGGTTCCGACCTCAGAAGTGCGAAAACAAGCGATCATTCCGACGGATATGCCTGCCTCTCGCATCGAACAGGCACAGCCGCTGGAGGATTCGGAAGAAATGACGCGGGTGGCCACCCGCGCTAAAGAATTCTACCGCCTCGAGGTGTGGCGAAACGGTGTACGCCAAGCGGTTGTTCCCATCTACAAGGAGCAGGTCGTGGTCGGCAGAGGTTCCAAGTCGAAGCCGGTCGATATCACGCTGGCGGGTGATGTCGAGGTAAGCCGCCGTCACCTTTCGATCGGTGCTGACGGCAAGGGTGGTTTCTGGATCGTCAACGAGGGCAAGAATCCGGCAGCATTGGGAGATCGGGAGCTACCTGCGGGACAGCGCGTAGCCGTAACGCCCGGCACAATAATATCTGTTTGCAGCTACGCTCTGCGTATCCAGCTCTCATAGCCGGTTTCCAATTCACTCAGCACATCGTCTAACGTCTTGAGTGCCATCGCGACCACGCCTTCAGGATAGCCGAATTTGGCCGCGTTCGTGTCAAACTCATCACGATCGAGGATCTGTCTGCTGCCGTCAGCCCAAACGACGATATCTATGTCGAGATCGACGAAGTCTATGATTGAGCCGTTGAACGACGGCGGCATCGCGATGTTGAAGTAAGAATTGCGGAACGAGCCGTCGGGTTCTTCGAAGCGAAAAACGTTGTACCAACGATCAAGCCAAAAACGCTCGTATGATAATGTACCTCGAACGATCCGCCCAAGGTCAGGATGCTCGACCGTGTGTTCGAAGGTGCCCCGAACATCGAGCCGGTTCCCGTCGAACTTAACCAATTCACATTGCCAGGAGCGCCGAATACTCCCGTCATACTTCCGCGAATTGACAGTTATCACGCCGCAGTTTCCCTTATGCGTACCACGAGCACAGAGCAATGGGCATGGTTGACAACCGAACTGGAGACCGATCCGAGCAGGAGCCGCTCCCATCTTTTGTGTCCGTGCGAGCCGAGTACAATAAGGTCTGTTGAAAGTTCCTCGGCTGTCTCGACAATGCGGCTGCCGGGCGAGCCAAAGAGTATATCCGTCGTAACTTCAACACCCGCAAAAAAGGCTTTGAGCGAATCGGCGGCCTCTTCGACCGTCTTCGCGGCAAAGTCGCGTGCATTCTTTTCCAATTCCGTCGAGTCAGGCAGATATCCGCCGTATACTTCAACTGCTAGAGGCACGGCCATGTCCACGACGCTGATAACGTGTATAGAATCGCCACCCTTGAGGCTAAAGCTTTTCAGCATATCTCTTGCTGCTTCAGCATACTTTGTTCCGTCGATCGCAAGTAGCACTTTCATATATCAAAGTCTCCTCAATTCCGTGATTGTATCCCTAAAGCATCCTCGAATGCTATGGCCCGCCGCTCGTTATTCGTCTTTCGGTGCAGCGTCGGACTCATTTCGAGGGTATGCCTTCACCAGCTTTCTCAAAAGGTCGGCCAACACCATTCGCTCGGTCTCGGTAAGCCGGGCGAGGCTTGCAGACTCGAGGTCGATCCATTCGGCTTCGATCTTCTCGCGGATCCGGTAACCATTGTCCGTCAGATATACATTTGCTGATCGGCGATCCTCCTTGTTCTCCACCATGCGCACCAGCCCGATGGTTCTCAGCCCCTTGACCATTTTGTTGATCGTCGGGGCCGAGACCCCAAGCCGAGCGGCGAGGTCGATCTGCTTAAGGCCATCCTCTTTCCACAGCTCCAGCAAGACAAATGCCTGGCCGCTGTGAAGTCCGATCGAGACCATCTGCCGTTCGATCTTATTTCGAAAGGCGGTAGCAACGCGTGCCAGAAGGAAACTGACGGTGTCTTCAAAGTCTATACGGTCGTTCATAGTTTTTGAAATTGTCGATAGGCGGCTAAGATAAAAACATTAGCTCGCTGACGAAAAGTGCTTAGCCTGCTAATAAAATATCATTAGGAAGCTAACGAATAAAAGTTAGCGACGTGGGTTTTTATAATTAGCGGGGTAAATATGTCAATGGAACCGGCGGAAAAGTTGAAAAAGCTTCGAGACCTGCTGCTTAAGCAGCACAAATTACTGCTTGATCGAGAGCGAACCGCTTATGAACGGGCGAACGGAACGATCACCGCGGCGCAATATTTGAACCTGATCATCGAGGACCCGGCGTTCTCGTGGCTTCGAAAGTTCTCGATACTGATCGTGGAGATCGACGAGATGTTCGCATTGAAGGATGGTTTTGATGCTGAAATGGTGGCGGCAAACCTCGAGAAAGTGCAGGCTCTGGCAGCAATGGACGGCATTGACGGCGTCGATGATGTTTTTCGGGAGAAATACGGCGAGGCTGTTGCGTCAGTTAGCGACGTCAAGACTCTCGACACGGCCATGTGGCAGATCCTGCAGCAGTAATGCAAAAATGCCTGCTCCGCCCGTCTCTCTAGTGGACATTGGCGGAGCAGGACGGTTAGAAAACAATTCCGTTGATGTGCTTATGAAGCGGTGGAGATCAGCTCCGGCCGCTTTTTTTCCAATCAGCAAGGAAGTGTTCGAGGCCTTGGTCGGTCAGCGGGTGTTTTACGAGCTGCTGGATCACCTTGAATGGGATCGTGGCAACATCAGCACCGGCGAGCGAGCATTCCACTACATGCATCGGGTGCCGTATCGAAGCTGCTAAAACCTCAGTTGCGAAGCCGTAGTTGTCGTAGATCTGAACGATGTCGCGGATGAGCTGCATGCCGTCGTGCGCAATATCGTCAAGACGGCCTATGAACGGTGAAATGTAGTTTCCGCCGGCCTTTGCGGCAAGCAACGCCTGCGTAGGCGAGAAGCACAGCGTGAAATTGACCTTTATGCCTTCGCCACGCAGAATGCGGCAAGCTTTCAGCCCCTCAAGCGTAACCGGAAGTTTCACGACAACATTCTTTGCGATCTTCGCCAACGCACGGCCTTCTTTGACCATGCCGGGAGTGTCGAGTGCTGTCACTTCGGCCGAAACGTCGCCCTTGACGATCTTGCAGATCGCGGCGATATGCTTCTTGAAGTCAACATTGCCTTCCTTTGCGATCAAGCTCGGGTTCGTTGTTACGCCATCGACCATACCAAGGTCGTTGGCTTCTTTGATCTCGTCTAAATTTGCGGTGTCAATAAAGAATTTCATTGGTTTATAACCCTATTTCGTAGTATTCCGATACCTTCGATCTCCACTTCGCAGACATCTCCGGCCAATAGCTGTGAAACACCCGACGGTGTGCCTGTTGCGATAACATCACCCGGTAAAAGTGTCATCTGCCTTGATATGTATCGTACCAGAAAATCGACAGGGAACACCATTTGCGAGGTTCGTCCGTCCTGCTTGATCTCACCATTAACGCGGCACGTTACGCGAATGTCAATCGGGTCAATCTCCGTTTCGATCGCAGGGCCTATGGGGCAGAACGTGTCAAATGACTTGCCGCGCGTAAATTGAACGTCGTGACGCTGTATGTCACGCGCGGTCACATCGTTAATACAAGTAAAACCTTTAACGTACTCTCTAATATCGGTAGAATCGTCTAAATCTTTACAACGCTGTGAGATGACAACGCCAAGTTCACCTTCATGCTCCACTTGAACTGATTGCGCGGGGATCACGATATCCTCATCGCAACAGATAACTGCCGAAGGTGCTTTCAAAAATAACAGCGGAGCATCAGGCACTTTGTTCCCAAGTTCTGCGGCGTGTTCGGCATAGTTGCGGCCGACACAAACGATCTTTGACGGGGTCAGATGCTCGTTGATCGGTATTCTCATATTAGTTCTGCTACTGAGCGGTTTCTGAAACGATCTCTGAAGGTTCGCTTGTGTTTCCCGCAGTGTCGGTCGCAGTTATGTAGTAAAAATAGACCGCTCCTGGCATTACGGTCGTGTCTTGGAACGTATTCGTCTTGAGCAGATCCTTCGTCAGTAACGCCCATTCTTTCAGATCTTTCTTGTCGTCGGTTGAGCGGTAGATACGATATCCGGCAATGTCCTTTTCGGGGTTCACCGCGAAAAAGATCGAGATCACGCCGCGGCCGGCAGCAAGCGTGATCGCCTCGGGCGGGCTAGGCGCGAATGTATCTAAAGGTCTGATCGCAAGCACATTTGATTCCGAGCTTTCGATCGGTTCTGCCTGCTTGCCAACAGAAACAGCCCTGACAAAGTAGTAATACTGTTTGCCGAATTCAAAGTTCTCATCGCTATATTCGGTGTTGTTAACGGGGATCTCGTTAAGCAGCCGTGCAGGCTCCTTCTGCGAATTCGAACGATAGATATTATAGCCAACGATATTTGCCGGCGTTGACCCATCGATATTTGCTGCCGGGGCGGCCCAGCGAAGCGTAACAGCATCTTGCGAAAGCTCTGACGCCAATTTTTCTGGAGCAGAAGCCAACTCGGCGGTCGGTTCTATCAGCAGGAAATTCGAGTACGCAGCCTTTTGGCCGGACGCATTGACGAACCTGATCGCGTATCGCAGCCGAGCGGCTTGTCTGGCGAACTTCAGTTCGTCCTTGTACTGAAGCGTTTTTAGGCCAAAGTCAGCATCGGTGATCTTAAGTGATGCTATGACATTAGCACGGGCGGAGAATTCTTCTTCGGTAAGCGTGAGCGGAGATGAATCCGGCTCGGCAAGCCGGTAAATATCGGCTCGGTCGATGTACAGAATGCTGTTTTTCCCGGCATTTCGGGCAGGCATCTTCCAGGAAAGGATGACCTGTCCTCCTCTTTGAAATCCATTGATCTCGACGCGCTGTGCAACACGTTCTTTTGGAGGGATCGGTGGTTTTCTCTTGCCGCATCCGATCGCCGAAAGAACGAGCAGGACAAGGATAATGGCATGTTGGACGCCTTGCCGGTGCCCTCTGCCTTGAATTCCGCTCTTTAATGCCATTGTGTTCCTGTGCTTCTAAAGAATATATTGTCTAAGATCTTGATCTTCTATCAGGCCGTTCAAGCGCTCTTCAACAAAAGCGGCATTAATACGCTGTCTCTTTTGAGCAAGTTCGCCGCCTTCGAAGCTGATATCTTCAAGTAATTTCTCAACAAGTGTATGAAGTCGCCGCGCTCCGATATTCTCGGTCGCCTTATTGAGTTCTTCGGTCATCTCGGCAAGTTTGTCGATGGCATCTTCGGTGAACTCGAGTTCGATGCCTTCGGTGCCGAGCAGGGCTTGATATTGTTTTATGAGCGAATTCTTTGGCTGTATAAGGATACGCTTTAAGTCATCCACTGTAAGTGACTCTAATTCAACACGGATAGGGAAACGGCCCTGAAGTTCGGGGATGAGATCTGTCGGCTTTGCGACGTGGAAAGCACCGGCAGCTATGAACAGAATATGTTCCGTACTGATCAAGCCGTATTTCGTGTTTACATTCGTCCCTTCAACTATCGGCAGAAGGTCACGCTGAACGCCTTCGCGCGAGACGGCGGGGCCTTGCCCCGATTCTCGGCCGGCTATCTTGTCGATCTCGTCGAGAAATATGATGCCTGACTGTTCCGCGCTCCTTATCGCCTGCCGTGTGATCTGGTCAGCGTCTATCAGCGATTCCTGCTCATCACGCAGCATATACTCACGCGCCTCGTTCAACGCCATTTTTTTCGAGACGGTCTTTGACGGGAACATATTGCCGAGCATATCCCGCAGGTTTACGCCCATCTCTTCCATACCTTGGCCGCCGATAAAGTCGATCGTTGCGTTGGGACGTTCCTCAGTGTCGAAGTCGATCAAACGTTCGTCAAGTTCGCCGCGCCGCAGCTGCTCACGCAGCTTTTCGCGGGTCCGCTCGCGGCTCTTTTCCTTTTCCAACGCTTCGTTCTCATCCGAAGAGTATGAAGTTGACGGCGGCAGAAGAATATCCAGAAGCCTTTCCTCAACGTTCTTTTCGGCCTTTGGCTTTACTTCTTCGAATGCGGATTGTCGAGCCATATCGACCGCAACGTCAGCAAGCTCACGTATCATCGATTCGACGTCACGCCCGACGTACCCGACCTCGGTGAATTTTGACGCTTCGATCTTTATGAACGGAGAATTCGCGAGCCGTGCCAGACGTCTGGCGATCTCGGTCTTTCCGACGCCGGTCGAGCCGATCATCAGGATATTTTTCGGCAGGACGTCGCGTGCGATCTCGGGGTCCAGCTTTTGTCGGCGGACACGGTTGCGCAGAGCTACCGCAACGGCCTTTTTCGCGGCCGTTTGTCCGACAACGTAACGGTCAAGCTCAGCAACGATCTGACGCGGCGTCAGGTCGTCAAGTTTTGGTAGGACAGCGGCGGTTTCGCCGCCAAGATATATGGCCATTTGATCTCACTTGGAGCTTATCGTTGCCGATGCACGGACGGAAGAACACGGATCTGTCGGGCAGGGACAACAAACTTTGATCAAAGCTCCTCGACAATTATCGCAGAATTTGTGTAGATGCATATCTCGGCCGCGATATCGATCGATCTGCGAGCGATCTCGGCGGCTGAAAGATCCGTATTCCGCATCAATGCCCGTGCGGCCGCCAATGCGTACATACTGCCAGAACCGACCGAAAGCAGGCCGTCATCCGAAGCTATCACATCGCCTTTGCCCGATATTAGAAACGCGTCCGAGTTATCGGCGACGACAAGCAGTGCCTCAAGGTTACGCAAATATTTATCGAGGCGCCAATCCTTGCTCAGCTCAAAAGCCGCCCGCTCCAAGCGGCCTTGGTATTGCTCAAGCTTTTGTTCAAATCGACCAAGAAGGGCGAAGGCGTCTGCTGTCGATCCGGCAAATCCCGCGAGCACATTGCCATTCGATATTCGGCGGATCTTACGAGCTGATCCCTTAATGACGGCGTCTCCAAGCGTTACTTGCCCGTCCGCAGCCATTGCGGTCTTATCGTAACGCTTTACCATTAGAACGGTCGTAGAGCGGATATTAGCTCGTTCTGCATCTGACATAACGCTTATCATACGTAAAGGCCGAGCCTCTGTGCAATGTTCGCCGATTGACTAAACCGCCGCTTTAGCCCAACATTATTAGCTTATGGCACGGCGGCCTGTTATCGGCATTACAATGCGTCTTGAACTGCCTACGCGGCGGTTCTATTTGGGACGTGATTACTGCGAGGCCGTTGAGGCTGGCGGCGGGATACCGATGCATATCGGCTTGATCCCGAAGGCCGAGTACATATCGCAGGCAGTTGCCGTATTGGACGGCATTCTGCTGCCGGGCAGCAATACCGATGTGGATCCGCAGTTTTATGGTGAAGAACCGCATCATCGCCTTGGAACGGTAATTCCTGAAAAGGATGAGACCGATCGACTTGTACTGAAGGCCGCAGAAGAGTATGGGTTGCCGGTGCTCGGAATATGTTACGGTATGCAGGCACTTAACGTCTATCGCGGCGGGTCACTGATACAGGACATCGAATCGCAATCGCCCGGCAGTATAAAGCACGAGCAGGGATCTCCCCAAGATCGTAGCTCGCATAGCATAAAGGTCGATCCGGAGAGTCGATTGGCGAAATTGCCGACCATACGCGGGGCGCAAGGCCGTGTGCGTGTTAATTCCTCGCATCATCAGGCATTGAATGAGCTGGGGAGCGGTCTTAAGGCGACCGCATGGTCGCCGGACGGAATAATTGAAGCAGTTGAGGATCGTGATCCGGAGCGTTTTGTTTTGGGTGTGCAATGGCATCCGGAACTTACGGCAGTCAAGGATCCGTTTTCCGGAGAGATATTTGAGATGTTCATTAGAGAATGCCGCAAGCGGATGAATAAAGAAAGTTAAAGTATTACATTAGAAATTGTGATCCATAATAAGATCAATGATATAAATACTTTTGCCTAAGGACATACATTAACTATATTTGATGCGTGACAGATGAATAACCCGATAATAATTTGTATCGCCGGATGGTTTGTACCGGGCCTAGGGTACTTCGTGCAGGGAAAAGTGGTACGCGGTGCGATCATTGCCGGGGCGATCTGGCTTATGTTCTTGATCGCGGTCATCAGCGGTGGAGCATACTATCCGGGTTTTGATCTGAAGGACGGGGCTTTACTTTACCTCCTAAACGTTTTTGCAAGATTCGGCAACGGCCTCGGAGCAGTGATCAGTTACATTATCGCGGCAACTCCATCCAAAGATGTCGCTGCACTCGCAACGTTCGAGTACGGCGGACGGTTTCTTGAGGTCGCCGGACTCCTGAATTACCTTGCCGTGCTTGATTCGCTGGATATCAACCTGGGGCGAAAGAAATGATCCATTTTCTTTATCTTCTGCTATTCGCGTTCCTTGTCTCGCTCGTTTTCGGGGTTTTTGCCGACGGTACGACTAAAGATCGAGTGCTTTACGCCGCCAAATCGTTCCTTCAGTTCGTGGTCATCAGCCTTGCCCTCGCGTGGATCCTGTATTTTATTCCTTGGAAATAGAGAAGGGAATGTCGCTTATCGAGACGGAAAGCCTTGTACTGAAGACCTACGGCCTTTCAGAAGCTGACCGTATTGTAGTATTTCTCACACATGATCACGGCGTTATTCGCGGAGTGGCAAAGGGAGCCAAACGCCTGAAAAGCCGTTTCGGCAGTACTCTGGAACCTTTTTCGGAAGTGCGTCTCACATATTTTCAAAAGGACGCCGTCGAACTGGTTTCGATCAGGGATATTGAACTTCGACGGTCAGGGTTTCATATAGCCGGTAACCCGATGCTTTTGCAGCGGTTTGCATACCTGACAGAACTGCTGCTTATCTTCCTGCCGCCGCATGACCCGAATGAGAAGGTCTTTCGACTCGTACGCGAATGCTTTCGCGCGTCTGCGTCTGATAACGAAGAAGCGGCCGCGTTGACAGCATATTTTGAAATTTGGCTGTTGAAATTATCCGGCTTTATGCCGAACTGGAAGGACTGCGGACAGTGCGGTGAGGCGATCACGGACGTTGGACCGTGCGCTCTATTGCCGGACATGCACCTTAGTTGTTCGAAATGTTCGAGTGCAAGAGGGGCTCGGCCGTTGACCGGCGATCTTCCGAAAGCCTTCAGGGCCTCGCAGAGAATGGGCGTGGGTGATTTTATCGGGAGTGTTTCGAACAGCAGTTCGTTAAGTGAATTGATCGCCATTCTCGAACGCCTGTTGGAGCGGGCGGCAGGACGGTCATTGCCAAAGGAAACGTCTCTTGGTTTGGCAGATTAGTATGAGATTGTCAGGCTTGATATCGAAATATGTGATCCGAGCGGTGTTGCCGTATTTCGGATTTGCGTGGTTGTTATTGAGCGTTATTCTTTTCGTACAACAGGCGGGCCGTTTTGGCGAGATATTCTTTGACCTCGATATTCCCGGCGGTTTTGTATGGCAGCTTGCTGTTGCATTGATACCGAATGTCATTGCGTTCACGTGCCCTATGGCTGTGCTGGTCGGCACGGCGATCGGGATTTCGAAGCTTCGTGCCGACCGAGAACTTATCGCAATGCGGGCAGCCGGAATAAGCAATATACAGATCGGCTTACCGGTACTGCTGATCGGTGTCGTCCTTTCGTTTTTTGCTCTAGTTGTCAATCTTAAGGGCGTGCCGCTCGCGGCCGCTTTGGTTCGTACGGTCGTCCTTCAATCAACCATAAAAAAACTCGAATCACCCATCGAGCCGGGAACATTCAATACCGATCTCGGCGGCTTTACGATGTATGTTCGCGAAGGTGACAAAGATGCAGGCGTCTGGAAAGGAATTTTCATCTATCAGGAAGACTCAGAGCGTAACCTCACGCGAGTAATAACGGCCGGATCCGGAAAGATAGATTTTACCGATCAGCGTTCTGAACTTGTCCTTGATGATGCGCGCGTAACCACACTTCCGAAAGACGGCAGCGTTGCCGTGACGACGGAGAATATTGACGGGATCAGGCTCGCGATAAACACACGCCGCAGCGATCTGATCGAGCGTTTGACGAGTGCCAACGCAATTCCCGAGGAGATGGGCCTAAGCGAACTGGGTTCTTACGCAGCATCGCAGGACGGTTCGCAGCGGATCGAGGCACAGCTTCTATTGCAGCGGAGGATCACGCTGTCGATAGCTCCTCTGATGCTTTGCCTACTGGGGCTCTCTGCCGCACTGCGATTCGACCGCGGCGGCAAGGGTTTTGGCGGAACGCTGGCGGCACTTGCCCTTGTCGGCTATTACCTTGTTACGTTCGGAGCCGAGCAGCTTGTGCGTATCGGATCTTTGCCGGTATGGCTTGCCGCTGCGACACCTGCGGCAGCAAGCTTGGCGGTCAGCCTTTATTTCGGTCTTTCAAGATCGAGCTTGGCCTCATTCGAATTTCGATTACCTTTTGCGGGCATTTTTTCCCGAGCAACAAAGGTACGCTCGCGGGATATACTTGTCGATCTGACGACCGGTATCCGCGATATGGAGATTCTCGTAACGCTTCTGAAGTACTTCATCATCTCGGCGGCGCTTCTCGGGTTCGTCTTTGTTGTATTCACTGTTTTTGAACTTTGGCGATATGTCGGTGCGATGTCGGGCGGTTATTGGCTTCTGATCAAATATTTGATATTTCTGATGCCGTTCGTATATCTCCAATTGGCTCCGGCAGCCGTGCTTGTGAGCGTATTAGCCACCTATGTTGTGAAGTCGCGTCAAAACGAGATCGTTACATGGATCGCTGCGGGACAGAGTACCTATAGGCTTCTCGTGCCTGGGCTTGTGTTCGCAATGATCGTCGGCGTGTTCGGCTTTGCTGTTCAGGAGTTAGTAGCACCCACGACTAATCGGATACAAGATCTGCTTAGGATCGAGATACGAAGCGGTAGGGCAGCAAGCGATCAGCCGACGAGAGTCTGGGCAGAAAGCGGTGATCGTATATATTCTTTCATCATTACCGGCCCGACTCAAAAGAAGAGGACACTCGCACAAGAGCAGCGTTTCGACGGAAGTCGCGACGATACCGTTGCATCTAAGCCGCCCGGAGCAGGCGGCGCGGAAAACAGCCTGTTAGCTTTGGCGATACCTGCCTATTCTTCAGGCATCTGGAGCAACATAATACTTGCGTCTGATAACGAAGAAAGTGATCCCTCCTGCGTTTACCCATGCGTGCGTGATGTCTATGTTTACCAACTTGACGGCAACAACAACCGGTTGCAAGGTGTGTACCACGGCAGTAGCGCGATGTGGGTGAGTGGAAAGGTGGTTTTGCGCGGGGAAGTTTCAGAGACGGCGGTTCGTGACGGGATCGTCAGAACACAGTCGAATGGCGGGGCGGAATTTGCCGAGGCTGTCGATCCGTTCCTTTTTGAAACAGCTAAACCGGCGGAGATGGGGCTTAAGCAATTGATCGCCAAGCGGCGCAGTGCGGATGCGGAGTCCGAAAGGAATTCTGCCGATCTTGCGGTGCAGAAGCGGTACTCGACGCTGTTCGTGCCACTGATAATCGGGCTTCTTGCCGCGCCGTTTGCTCTTTCGATCCGGCAGATGCGGAATGTCGAACGTATAACGGTCGCCGTCGGAGCATGGCTGCTCTTTATCGGCGTATTGAATTTATTCGGCCAGTTCGGCGAGTCGGGCCGAATGTCTGCGTTCGCAGCGGTTTGGCTGCCTGTTATTATTTTCGGTTTTCTGGGATGCTATTTTATTTTCAGGATGCGGACATGAGGCGTCTATGATGACGTGGAATGTAAAAAGGCCCGCCTAGATGAGCGGGCCTTTTCCTTTTGGTCTGTACTGCGATCAAGTTCCGGTTTCCCAACTCGACATATATTCGAGCATTTCCGGGGTCAGTTCGTCGATCGAAATACCCATTGCACGCAATTTTAGCGAAGCGATCTCTTGATCGACCTCGGCAGGAAGGACATGAACGCCCTTCTCGAGCTTGCCTTTATTTTTTACAAGGTATTCAGCCGAGAGGGCTTGGTTCGCGAACGACATATCCATGACCGAGGCGGGATGGCCTTCCGCGGCGGCCAGATTGATCAAACGGCCTTCGCCAAGAACGATAACGCTCTTGCGATCGTCCTTGAAACGATATTCTTCAACAAAAGGACGCCGTGTAACTGCCGGCTGCGACATCTCGCGGAGGGCATCGAGATTGAGTTCGAGGTCGAAGTGTCCGCTGTTGCAGACGATCGCTCCGTCCTTCATAACTTCGAAGTGCTCCTTGTCGATAACGTGCCGGTTGCCCGTGACCGTGACAAAGAAATCGCCGATCTTTGCTGCTTCCTTCATCGGAAGTACGCGGAAGCCGTCCATAACGGCCTCGATCGCTTTGATCGGGTCGATCTCTGTAACGACAACATTGGCTCCGAGTCCGCGTGCACGCATCGCGACGCCCTTACCGCACCAGCCGTATCCGACCGTGACGAGCGTCTTGCCCGCGAGCAGAATGTTGGTCGCGCGGATGACGCCGTCGAGCGTTGACTGGCCCGTGCCGTAGCGGTTATCGAAAAAGTGTTTGGTCTGTGCATCGTTAACTGCGATCGAAGGGAAAGTAAGCACACCCGCTGCCACCATCGCCTTTAGGCGGACAATGCCTGTCGTCGTTTCTTCGGTCGTGCCGATGAGATTCGCGATCAGTTCGGGCTTTTCCTTGATCATCGTTGCGACGACATCGGAGCCGTCGTCGATGATGAGGTTCGGATTTGTATCAAGTGCCGCTTTAACGTGGCGAACGTAAGTGTCCGTCGATTCGCCCTTGATCGCCATGACCGGAATATTCCAGTCGGCAACGAGTGAAGCCGCGACGTCATCCTGTGTTGAGAGCGGATTCGAAGCAATGAGCAACGCTTCGGCGCCGCCTGCCTGCAGCGTGCGAGCCAAGTTTGCCGTCTCGGTAGTGATATGTGCACAGGCAACGAGCTTTACGCCCTCGAGAGGACGCTCTGCCGCGAAGCGCTCACGGATAAGTCGAAGAACGGGCATTTCGCGATCTGCCCATTCGATACGCTGCTTGCCCTGCGGCGCAAGGTTGATATCCTTGATGTCGTATTGCATTGCGGTTACCGGATCAGCCATTTGTCCCAACTCCTCTTTCTGCACCGGAGCGAAGGGCTTCGGCCTTGTCCGTCCTTTCCCATGTGAAACCGTCGCCCTTACGTCCGAAGTGGCCGAAACGTGCTGTGGCCTTATAGATCGGCCGACGGAGCTCGAGTGTCTCGATGATCGCCTTGGGCGTGAGCGTGAAATTCTCGCGAACAAGATCGGCAATGCGTTCGTCATCGATCGTACCGGTACCATGACTGTCGATATAGACCGAGACGGGTTCGGCGACGCCGATAGCATAAGCCAACTGGACGGTGCACTTATCCGCAAGGCCGGCAGCTACGATATTTTTGGCGATATAGCGTGCCATGTATGCCGCCGAGCGATCAACCTTCGTCGGATCCTTTCCCGAGAACGCACCGCCGCCGTGCGGAGCATAGCCGCCGTAGGTATCGACGATGATCTTACGTCCGGTAACGCCTGCGTCACCCATCGGGCCGCCGATGACGAACTTGCCGGTCGGATTGATGTGATATTTCGTATTCTCGTCAATCATGTTCGCAGGCACGACGGGCTTGATCACATGCTCCATTATGTCCGAGCGGATATCCTCGATATCGATGTCGGCAGTTTGTGTTGAGATAACCACTGCCTCCACACGGAACGGCTTTCCGTCGCGATACTCGATCGAGACCTGTGATTTGCCGTCGGGGCGAAGGTAAGGGATCGTGCCGTTGCGGCGAACATCGCTCAAACGCCGTGTCAGATCGTGAGCCATCTGGATCGGCATCGGCATCAATTCGGGAGTTTCGTTGCACGCAAAACCGAACATCAAACCCTGATCACCTGCTCCGCCGGTGTCCACACCTTGCGAGATGTCAGGCGACTGCGTGCCAATTGCGTCGATCACGGAACACGTATTCGAATCGTATCCGAATTCGGCATTGTTGTAGCCGATCTCCTCGATCGTTTTGCGAATGACATCTTTATAATCGATCCTCGCTTTCGTCGTGATCTCTCCCGCAACGACCGCCATGCCGGTGGTTACAAGCGCTTCGCACGCAACGCGGCCGTTCGGGTCTTGTTCGAGGATCGCGTCGAGAATGGCGTCGCTGATCTGATCGGCGATCTTGTCCGGATGGCCCTCAGTCACCGATTCCGATGTGAATAGAAAATTTCCGTTGCTCAATTTATTTTAATACTCCTCTAAAGGTATGGACTCAGTCATTCGACTTGTGGCAAAACTAAAATAATAGTCTGAACCGATGACGCTGTCAAAGTAGCCGAATAGGACCGCACATTTATTTTGGCGGTACTAATTTACCGGAATGTGATACGGTAATTGAAAAAGGGGCCTCACAATCATGGATAGAGAATCGAATGCCAAAGCATTCAAGATGGCGGATGTCAGCGATGTTCGCGATATCAATGAAACTGTTTTCCTCCATTTGATCCGCGATCGGCAGCCGATATCCCGAGCCGACCTCAGTAAGTTCACAGGACTTCGAGCGGGTACGGTTTCAGCGATCGTCAATCGTCTTATAAAGAACGACCTTGTTTACGAAGGCGTCGAGGGTCCATCAAGCGGCGGCCGTCCTCCGAAATACCTTCACATCAATGCGGATTCGATCTACGTGTTGGCGATAGACATCGGCGTTATTGACACGGTCTGTGCGGTCAGCGATTTTAACGGCCGAATTCTGATACGCGACGTTATCAAGACCGAAGGTCGTCCCGAGACGTTTTTTGAAGACCTTTGCAGACGCATAGATAAACTTGTCGGTGAAGGACAGCTTCGCGAGAGGCTCCGAGCCGTCGGCGTGAGTGTTCCGGGCCTTATCGACAGAGTGACCGGCGTTCTGAGTGTTTCGCCGAACTTGGAGTGGGCGGATGTTCCGATCCGCGCCATCCTTGAAAAGCATTGTGATCTTCCCGTATTCGTTGAGAATGATGCGAATGCCGCGGCATTCTCCGAACTCTGGTACGGGCCTCTGAGCGAAGCCAACATCCGCACACTCCTTTATATCCTCGTCGTGGAAGGTCTTGGCACGGGCCTTATTATCAACGGTCAACTCCACGTCGGGTCGAGGCACGGCCTCGGCGGGTTCGGCCATATGAGCATCGACCCGAAAGGAGAGTTATGTTCATGCGGACGCCGCGGTTGCTGGGAAACCGTTGCATCCGAACGTGCGACCGTTGAGCGATATCATCGCGTAACGGCAAAACAAGGCTTGCCGATGTTAAGCCTGCAGGGGATCATCGATCTCGCAAAACGCGGCGACCCGATGGCGGTCGAATCCCTAAAGGTAACCGGTGAATATCTCGGGCAGGGAGTCAGCAACCTTGTTCACGGCATATACCCCGAAGCTGTCGTCATCGGCGGTGCGATAACGGAAGCCTGGGATCTGATCGAACCTCTTATTACAAAAGAGTTGGCGAGTAAATATCTTGAGTCGCCGGGGATGGTTACCGTTCGGCCGGCGAGTGTCGAGAGGCCGAGTCTTTATGGTGCGATCCCGATCGCGTTTCGAAATTACTTCCGTTCGCCGGCACGGCCACTGTTGCGAGCTCCCGGCACAATTTGATCAGAGGGGAATTTCTCTTATTGACTATTATGCCGAATTCTGCATATACTACTTTCTCAACGGTTACGAAAAAGTTTTTTGTATTGAAATTAGGAAATGGGCGAGATCCAAACGCGATCGTTCTATTCCGAAAAGGCCGGCGGAGACCTTTCATATTCGATCTATCTGCCGAATAAAGAAGGTCCGAGCAAAAATGGCAAGATCGTATATCTGCTTCACGGCTTGTTCGGAAGCTCAGCGAACTGGTTTGACCTGACAACGATCTTTGATTGCGGGAACGACCCTGGCGTCACGGTCGTGATGCCGGATGCGGGTGACAATTGGTACACGGATCGGCCGGGTGCGATGTTCGAGACGCTAATATCCGAGGACCTTGTCGGGCACGCCGAGGGAAGCGGTCGTCAGGCGGCCGGCCGGATCATTGCCGGCATCTCGATGGGCGGCTACGGCGCACTTAAAATAGCGTTTCTTCATCCTGAGCGGTTCGAGTTGGCAGCGGCATTCAGCGGAGCGTTCCACGCGGCATCGCTCAATGAGCATAGAAGCGGCGATGTGACCGAGATCGAACCTTCGATCAAGGACGTATTCGGCAATATGTCCGCCGCCGAGATCGAACGAAACGACCTGTTCCGCTTGGTCGCCAAGGTAGATGCCGCGGCAGCAAGGCTTCCAAAGATCTACTTTGACTGTGGAACAGATGACAGCTTTATCGGCGTGAACCGCGAATTTCATCAACTGTTGACAGAGAATGGGATCGCACACGAGTTTCGCGAACGGCCCGGCGGCCATGATTGGGATTATTGGGATAAGAACGTAGGAGCGTTTCTGCGGAATGCAGCTGCCGGAAGGTTCGACAGGCCTTTTCGCGATCGAGATCAAAGAAAAAATTAGGATTTTCCGCTTATTAGCGGCTTTGTTCGAAGACTTTGTCAACGCCTAAGAGGAAGTTCAGAAAAGAGTGAGGATGAAAATATGCAGCTGACCGCGATAGATCAGATCATTGTTGTTCTTTATCTTGCGATCATTATGAGCATCGGCTTTGCCATGAAGCGCAAAGCTGCCAAAGGAATGTCGTCCTACTTTCTCGGCGGCCGCCAACTGCCTTGGTGGGCTTTGGCGATGTCCGGCTCGTCAAGCTATTTCGATATCACGGGAACGATGTGGATCGTCTCGACCTTTATTGCACTCGGGTTAAAGGGAATGTGGGTCCACATGCTTTGGGGTTTTCCGATCACGGCATTCTATCTCGCATACATGGGAAAATGGATACGCCGATCTGACGCTATGACAGGGGCAGAGTGGATGAAAACACGGTTCGGTACCGGCAAGGCCGGCGATATCGCGCGTTTATCCTACACACTTTTTGCGATCCTTACGATCTCGGCACTTCTCGGTTACAGTGCTATCGGTATGGGCAAATTCGGCGCGATCTTTCTGCCATTCTCGCCCACGGTGTGTGCATTTTTGATACTCGGTGTTACCGGTTTGTATGTGGTCCTTGGCGGATTTCACGGTATCGTGCGGGTTGAGATCGTTCAAACGATCGTTCTCAGTGCGGGTGCCATCGTCTTTGCCATAATCGGTTATTTGCACTTTGATGCGGCAGTTTTTGCCTCGAAGATTCCGAACGGTTGGAATGACATCATTCCGTCGTGGCGGCCCGAGGCGTTCCAGGGGCTTATTACAGGCGGAACCGACTATTCGCTATTCGGTGCATTAGTGGCGGTTTGGGTGGCCAAGGGCCTGCTGCTTTGTTTGAGCGGCCCCGAACAGTTGTACGATTTTCAACGCTTTCTCGCCGCCCGCGATGAGCGTGACGCCTCAAAACTCGGTGCTCTGTGGGGCATCATTCATACGGTTCGGTGGCCGTTCGCAATGGCGATCGCGGTTATGGCGATCATGGGGATCGGCAATCCGGATCTGGATGCAAAGCTTGTAAAGGATCCTGAGACCGCATTGCCGTTGATCATTGGTTCGATGCTGCCGGTCGGGCTTGTCGGATTCATGCTTGCGGCACTTCTATCCGGCTTTCTGGCGACGTTCAGTTCAACGGTCAACGGCGGTGCCGCATATCTCGTTAAGGATGTCTATCAGCGTTACCTGAATCCCGACGCGGACAGCAAACGGCTCGTCCGCGTCAGCTATGTTTCATCGGCACTGCTGATCATCATCGGCCTGATAATTTCAATTTTCGGAACGTCGATCAATACTGCATTTCTTTGGATATTCGGGACGCTGGCCGCGGGTATCTTGCCGCCGAACGTCCTCAGGTGGTATTGGTGGAGGCTCAACGGCCAAGGTTACGCAGCCGGTATCTTCGGCGGAATGGTGTTGTCGCTCGGTCAGGTTTTTGTGGACACCGTTTACCTTGATGAGCCGCTTCCGCTCTATATCGGGTTTCCGGTGATCGCATTGGCATCGACGATGATTACGATCTTTGTTTCACTCTCAACAGAGCCGACGGATATGAGCACATTGAAGACCTTTTACAGGAAGGTGCAGCCTGCCGGTTTTTGGAGCAAACCGAAAGCTTTGGTAATGGAAGAAGAGCCGAGCTTCAGAAAACAAAGCCCGTTCCGGCGTGATCTTTTCAATACGCTCGTAGCAATGACCGGTATCACCGCACTTTACCTGTCAATGCTTTACCTGGTGCTCAATCGTCACGCCGCAGGTTTCACTTTGCTCGCGACGACGGTCGTTTCGACCGTGATCCTCTATTTTACATGGTATCGGAACCTGCCGCCGCCGCGTGACCCGAACTCGATCCACGATGATCTCGACCATCTGACAGGCACGGAGGAAGCATGAGGTTTGACAACAAAGTGATCATGGTAACGGGCGGTGCTCTCGGCATCGGCAGGGCGGCGTGCGAAATATTTGCGGAGCGCGGCGGTGCCGTTTCGATAGTTGATCGTGATGAGCCAGCCGGCCGTGAATTATTCGAGACGATCACAGCAGCAGGCGGCAACGCGATATACAGTAAAGCCGATGTGTCGCGGTCGGCCGAACTTGACGCGGCGGCAGCGAGAACATGCGAGATCTTCGGCGGTATTGATGCCCTTGCGGTTAGTGCGGGCATTCAGCGTTATGGGACGGCCTTGACAACGGACGACGCTCAGTGGGACGAGGTATTGGATGTGAACTTACGCGGTGCATGGAATGCAGCCCGCGCCTGCCTTCCGTACATCAAGAAGCGTGGTAAAGGAGCGATCGTAAATGTGTCGTCAGTGCAGGCCTTGGCAAGCCAGCAGAATGTGCTCGCTTATACCGTGAGCAAGCATGCGTTGCTTGGACTGACCCGCTCGATCGCGATGGACTTCGCCGCGGATAACATCCGGTGCAATGCGGTTTGCCCGGGAACGGTGGACACGCCGATGCTTCGATGGGCAGCGTCGCTTGATCCTGATCCGCAGTCGGTCTATGACGCCTGCAACGGGATGCATCCGCTCGGCCGGATCGCGCAGCCGCGCGAGATCGCCGAGGTTGTCGCATTTCTTGCCCATGACAGTGCATCTTTTGTTACAGGCAGTGTCTGGACCGCCGACGGCGGGCTTTTGACACAGATCGGCGGTGTGCCGCGGGCAGAACAGTAATTATTTGGTAAGACAAGAAAAAAGGAGATTCAGCTTATGAGTACAGAAGCATCAGCGGGCGGGCACGCACCGGTAACTCACTATTACCCGCCGCCGGGCCTCGATGCGGCGCTTGCAGCGATGCCGTTGGTTTCGGCGTCAAAGCTGCCAAAGAAGGTCGGCTACTTGACTAACTACAGCTTTCACATCTGGTATCAGATCGTGATCGAGATACTCCATCGCCGGGCAAGACAATACGGCTTCGAGGTCGAGCTCTTGGATGCGGAACTTTCGGCCGCGAATCAGGTTGCTCAAGCTCGCGAGCTGATCGAAAGAGTTGACGCACTGATCCTGACACCGGCGGCGACAAGCGGGCTTGAGGAAATTGTCGAACTCGGGCGGGAAAAGGGGAAGCCCGTGCTGATCGAAGCCAACCCGGTCGAGGGTATGTCCACAATGGTCGCCATCTGCGACTACGATGCAGGCTTTGCACTCGGCGAGTGGGTCGGGAGCAACGTCAGAAGAACTGACGGGGCACCGCTTCGCATCCTTGACGTTGGGCTGCCGTGGCTGAGACCCTGCCTGCTTCGAAGCGAAGGCTTTGTCGAAGGTGTACGCAGCAAGCAGCCCGACGCTGTTGTTGCTGCCTCAATAAATGGCGAGGCGACGCCGTCGATCGCTCAGAAGATCGCATGCGAAACACTGAATGAGGTTGGCGACGTCGATGTGATATTTGCAATGGACGACGAGACCGCGCAAGGTGCCTATAAAGGCTATCTTGATGCGGGATTTGAAGATTCCGCCGTTACTGTCGCGGGCTTCGGGCTGTCGGGTACGGCGGAGAAAGAATGGATGATGCGCCGGGAATCCCTTAAGGTCAGCCAAGCGATGTTCCCGGAGTATGTCGGTCTTCGATGTGCAGACGGCATCGTGGCATTGTTCGACGGACAAGCCGTGCCAGTTCGTGATGTGACGCCGACGATCTCGATGACGGCTGATAACCTCGAGAAATTCTATCCCAGGGTTGACGGCGTGTGGACGCCGGATTTTCACGCGATCGCCGCACTTGAAACGCAAAGCGATTGCACAAGGGTGTAGTGCATTAAAGTTAGGAGTATTGGAGGAACCGATGAACTCAACATATTTTTTGAAGATCCGAGGGACCATGATGACGCTTGCGGCCGTTGGCCTTTTTGCCATTGGGGCGTTCGCACAGTCAAATACGGGTACCATTACCGGTGTTATTACCGATCCGAACGGAGCAGTTGTTCCGAACGCAGCGGTAACTGTCACTAATCAGGGAACCGCTGAAAAACGCAATGTTCAGGCCGATTCCCAAGGAAGTTATCAAGTACCATCGCTGCCGACCGGCATTTACACGGTTGAAGCAGTGGCGGCCAGCTTCAAGTCAAGTGCTAAGAAGGATATCTCGCTCTCGGTCGGTGATCGTGCACGCATCGATATCACGCTTGGCCTGAGCGATGTCGATGCCGTTGTTACGGTATCTGACGAAACTCGCGTCGATACTGAGACATCGACACTCGGAGACACGATCAGCACGGCCCGGATCAACCAAAATCCGGTCAACGGCCGAGATTTCACGCAACTTCTCGCGACGATCCCCGGTTCAGTTCAAACAACGAACGTGTTTCAGACGACGATCAACGGTATTCCGTCGTCATTCGGCGGTGCAAGTGTACTCGTTGACGGCATTGATGCCAGCCGAGTTGACGTTAACGGCACATCGAACGTCCTCGGCCGTATTGAGTCTCGCGTTAATCGCGTTTCGATGGACAGTATTCAGGAAGTTCAGGTCGTTGAACAGAATTATTCTGCGGAATACGGCCAGGCCCTCGGTGCGGTCATAAACCCGATCACGAAGTCCGGTACGAACGATTTTCACGGCAGCGTTTTCGACTTCTTCCGTCATGAGGGAATGGATGCGCCAGATGCACTTGCCGGAAAGCAGCGTTTTCGCCTCAACCAGTTCGGCGGCAATGTAAGCGGCCCGATCAAGAAGGACAGGGCATTCTTCTTTGCGAATTACGAAGGCGTTCGTCAGACCCGAGGCCAGACATTCAGCGTGCTGACACCCACCGCCGCATATCGAGCTTCGATGAATGCGACGATCCGTCCTGTGGTTGAGGACCTTCCGCTTCCGCAGACGAATACATCGTCGGTTGCGGGATTTGGTTCGTATATGGGACAGCGGATCGGCAAGCTGCGCGAGGACACAGGCTCAGTAAAGATCGATTGGCTGCATAGCGATAAAGGGCAATTCTCGGTTCGGTACAACATAAATGACTCGGATACGGACGTTCCGTTCGGTGTCGGAACCTCTCAAATGGCGAACGGCAAACTTCGCGTTCAGTTGTTCAAGGTTGCTCACAACTATACTTTCAATGCGACGACGACCAACGAGTTCGGCTTCGGCATAAACCACAATTACACATACGCGGGCGCGGGCAGATCAACACTTCCGCGTTTTGATATGACGTTTGTCGATTATCGGATCGCGACGCCCGGACCGGCACAATTCGAGCAGGAAAGAACCGGCGCCGTGTATCAGTTCCTTGATACATTGACGATGATACGCGGCGATCACGCGCTCAAGTTCGGTGCCGATCTTCGGTTGAACCGCCGCGACGCGATGTCGGTTACCCAGGACACGCTTACCTTTTTCTCGGCAAGCGACTTTGCGAACAACGCTCCGTTCGTGATCGCCCGCAGCGGAAATCCGAAGCTGAGCTATGCTAACGAGAACTACTCATTCTTTGTCAATGACGATTGGAAGGCTCATCCCAGGCTTTCACTGAATCTCGGCCTTCGTTATGAAGTGAGCTCGGTCAGCCGTGAAAAGAACGGCCTGCTGCAGAATTTCGACCTTGCAACGATGACCGTTACGCCGGTCGGCTCAAAGCTGTACAACGCTGATAAGAATAATTTCGGCCCGCGCGTCGGCTTTGCGATCGACGTTTTTGGTACCCATAAAACGGTCATTCGCGGCGGCTACGGCATTTTCTATAATCGCGAATTGCCGGCCAGTTTCGGTTCACCGGCGATCAACTCATTCCCGTCGTATTCAGTCGATCTTTTTCAGGCATTGTTCTGCCCGACGCCGCCGGCTACGTTCCAGTATCCGGTCGATCCCGCTATCTTCCGCTGCGGCGTGCCGAACGTGATGGTGATCGAAAAGAATATGAAGACGGCCATGGCGCAGCAGTATTCGCTCAATGTCCAACAGGATGTTGGCTTCGGCGTGCTGACAGTGGGCTATGTCGGCAACCATACAACGCATATTTTGACCGATGGCGTCATAACGCCGCGCAACATCAACCGGAAAGATCCGGTCTCGGGCGTTCGTCCGCTGAGCGCCAATGTTGGCGACATCTTTGTTGTCGGAGGATATCCTCAGGCAAATTACAACGGCCTGCAGATCAACTTCAAGCGAAATGCCAGGGTGCTCCGTCTCAACGCGAATTACACTTGGTCGCACGCGATCGACGACGTTGTGGGCTTTTTTAAGGACTATCAGGACCCTAATAATATGCGTGCCGAACGCGCAAGCTCCGATCAGGACGTCCGCCACAACTTCTCACTCGATGCCGGTGTAGATCTGCAGTTTCGCAAGTGGTTCAAAGGCGGCAAGCGGTGGATAGCCGATGGTTGGTCGATCAATACGATCACACAGATCCGCAGCGGATTTCCTGTAACGGTAACGCGAACCGGCGGTATCTTCAGCGGGTTCTCATTCCGGCCGAATGCGGTTCCGGGGGCCGATCCATATTGTTCGCCGTATCAGGTTCCCGGCTGTCAATTCAATGCTGCGGCGTTCTCTGACCCCGGACCCGGCGTCTTCGGCAATGTGGGCAGGAATACGCTTCGCGGGCCGAATTTCGCACAGGTCGATGTATCTTTCGCAAAGGATACGCGGTTCAGCGATCGTCATTCGCTTCAGTTGCGGCTTGATGTATTCAACATCCTGAACCGTGCGAACTATGCCGATCCGTCCGGCGGAATTTCGTGCGGTGGTTCGGTCGGAGCTTGCGGCGGCTTTGGCGTCAGCACCTCGACCGTTGGTAATCAATTGGGCGGCCTGCTTGGTTTCGGCGGTCCGCGACAGATACAGCTTTCAGCCAGATTCAACTTTTAGCTGAAAGACATTGGTCCTCCTTTTGACTTGAGCGGCCGCGGCCGGCAGATAGGAATATGAGAACTGCAAGGGTGAATTTGATATTTGTTTTTGCCGTTGTAGTGTTCCTGTCGGTCGGCGCGGCCGCTCAATCGAAACTTCCCGCTAGTAAAATAAGAACGATCTATATCACCCCAACCTCGCATTACGACCTTGGCTTTGTCGAGCCGCCCGATCAGGTGAGAGAGCGTGCCGCTCGGCACATCGATCAGGTGATCCGCATCGCCGAGGCAAATCCGTATTTTCGCTGGACCATAGAGAGCGTCTGGCAGGTCGAGGAGTGGCTAAAACGACAGAGGAAGCCTAGTTCTGTTCTTCCGAAAGACAAGGAGAAGATCGCACGGCTTATGACGCTGATAAAGTCTGGGCAGATAGCGCTTTCGACCGCGTGGGGTTCAATGCACACGGACTTCATGGGAGCCGAAGAACTCAACCGCATTTGCTACGGCTATACGGCACTGCACAGTACCTACGGTATAAACTCCGAGCTTGCGTTGATGGATGATGTTCCCGGTCACCCGACTTCGATCCCGTCGGTTCTCGCGTCGAGCGGGACGAAATATCTCGTAACGGGAGCGAACCTCTTCCTGCAGGACGCAACATCACTCGCTCCGGGAAAAGTGCCGTTCTATTGGGAATCACCTGACGGCAACCGCGTGTTGACATGGATCAGCGCCGGCAAACGCGGCGGTTACATCGAGGCTCTGACCGATTTCTATCTTGATCCGTACACGCTTGACCCTTACACCGACCGACTGCCGTTCGATATGTTCAATCCCGAACTCGCCGGAAAGAAGAGCGATATCGAGGTGATGGAGATCGGCGTTACCGAGCTGCTGAACCGCTATAACAATGCGGGGTATGCGTACGATGCCGTGATGGTGATGTATGCTCACGATTTTTTGGAGCCTGATAACGAGCTGAACTTGCTTCGTGCCGCGCAGCTTTGGAACAAGACACATCCTGAAGTGCAGCTAAGGGTTACAACAGCGAACGACTTCTTCAAGTATATCGAAGGGAAGTATGCATCACAGATACCAACGTATCGCGGCGAGTGGTCGGGGCTGTGGTCTGAGGCGAAAACACGTTCGCCTCGAATAAGTGCTCTTGCCCGCTATGCCCATGACAATGTGCCCGCGGGCGAAACGCTCTGGAGCGCCCTTTCGATGACACGCCGCATCCCCGCACCTTCAGGTAATTTTTCGCGGCTGTACGACCTTATGTACGGCTACGATGAGCACAGCGGAGCAGGAAATAACGGTTGGCCGCAGTTGAACAGCATTAGTGCTCTCGAAGAACAGAATCGGCAGTACGTTCGCGATATGAAGGCAGCTTATTCGGAAACGGACAGACTGTTGAAACGCGGCGTTGAATTGATCGCCCAGCCGACACGCTTCGATCCGGTCAAGAAGCAGTCGAGCGACAGCAAGAATTTGGTCGTCTATAACCCGTCGTCGTGGGTGCGCGATGATGTAGTTCGGATAAACCCGCCGGAAAAAGGTACGCATATTGCCGAACTGCGCGACGAGCGTACCGGCAAGGTTGTCCCTTTCGATACTGAGACGAACGGTGAGGCGGTCTTTGTCGCGACGCAAATACCGGCACTCGGATATTCTGCGTTTGCCGTGCGCACGGCGGCAGGCGAGCCTGTTTCCACGCTAAAGCCGGTTCGAGGATCTGCGATATTCAATGAATTCTATACCGTATCCTCAACCGCAGATGGTCATATTGCGAGTGTGCGTGAGGCGAAGAGCGGCAGAGAACTCGTTAATACAAAAGGCGAAAGGCCGTTCAACGATCTGTTGCGGATAGAAGGCTCTGCAGCATCCGTAGTTCCGTATCCTGTTGCTCCTAAGATCACGATCGAGAAGGGAACTATCGTGTCGCGGATCACAGTTCGGCGTGATCGCAGTATTTTTCCGATCAGTGAGATCACTCTTTACAAAGGAATTGCCCGCGTTGACCTGCACAACGAACTCGACCCGGAATTTGAAGGATTTGTCGGCGGAGAGAAATTCTGGGGCGACAGTTATTACTTCGCATTTCCGTTTAATATCGGCAAGGACGGGTTGAAGATTAAACGTGAGGGCCAGAAGTGGTTCGATACACTGCCGGATGACTATCTTCCGGGAGCACGCCGAGATTCGGTATCAACACAGCATTCGATCGCACTGACGGACGGGTCGGCAAGCGCTGTTGTGGCTCATCGACAGGCGTTTCACTGGACGTATGCCGGATATGTTGCGGTAAAACCGAAGGCTAAGGGCCAGCCGGAAGATTTTCCGGCGATGTACACAGGTAGCTTTCCACTGCCCGAAGCGACGGTTTATTCGCGCGCGCTGCGCAATGCAAGCGAAGCTGATACCCACGACAGGGGCATAGTCTATATGGAGACAGTCGAACCGGGCATCGTCGGCAATTATGTTTACGATTATTCATTCTCGTCTGAAGGAGCTTTCGATCCGGTCGCGGCGTGGCGGCTTGGACATGATATAAATTTGCCGCTCCGTGCTGAATACACGCAGAGTGCGCCGCTAAGCCCTTCGGCGGGTTACTTCAGCATCGATCAGCCGAATGTTCAGATCGCGGATGTAAAGCCGCTTTTCGACAGTGTGATACGAGGCGAGGTCAGTGCTGCCCCGCTTGATCCGCCGATCACCAAGGTATTCATCATCCGCCTTCAAGAATTCGCCGGCCGCGGTGTAACGGCATCGCTCAAGTTGCCGGTAAAGCTGAGATCGGCCGATGTTGTAAATACGACAGAGGATAAGATCGTAGGAAAAGTTATTTCGGCCGACCCGCTGACCGTGAAGGTCGGGCCGTTTCAAACCGTAACGATACGTGTGGAGATCGAGTAATAATGTCAAAATTCGAACGTAGAGAGTTTCTGAAGACGATGGCAGCGGCCATTGCCGTGCCTGCGATCGCCGGTGCGGATATCGCAAGGGCTGAGGATGCTCCGGAGCCAATTGCCGAGGTTGTTCTGCCTGATATACCGACGTGCGAGTCGATGCGTTCGATCACCATGACCCACAAATTCGGCGACCTTTATGCGTGGCCCGGCCTTACAAATCAATGGGGCTGTGCGCAGTCGGCAATGTGTGTGACCGCGGTGCGCAGTATCGCGTTCCCGCCGTATGCACAAGGCGAAATGAACGTCGCTCCCGCAGGAGCTAACGGTGAACTCCTTACCGGCGTGCTATTTGTTGACGGTGAATATTTTGCCGCGACGAAGACGCCTATCGAGTTTGTCTGGCAGCCTGATCGTGTTGAACGCCGTTCGCTCTACAAAGGCTTGGAACTGAAGAGCGTAATGATCGTGCCGTTCGAGTCAATGGTGACGGCAGTCAAGCTCACTTTAACTAATCGGACAAAAGCGGTACGCAAGACAGAGATAAAATTTGCCGTGAACGGCGGTGTTAGTAAGAGCGTGACGCCTTGGAACGCCGCATATTCACCGGGCGAACAGGACAACACTCGGACCGTAGATCAAGGGCGCAGTGCGATCCTTTGCAGGTCCGTCCGCACCGAGGCGTTCGTGATGCAGGGAAGTTCGCCAAAGCCATCTTCGATGACCTCTTCGTGGCTCGTATATCAGTTCGATCTAAAGCCGGGCGAATCGCGCGACATAGTATTCGTCAATGCGCTTGGCGGCACACAGGGCGAGGCGGCAAAGCACTTCGACCGGGTTGTTAACAGCTTTGACACCGAAGCGGCCGCCGTGCGTAGAGAGTGGGACAGGCAACTGCTTGCTGCCTTCACACCGAATAATGATGTGTTCTCGGGCCATCTTCCGACGCTGGTCACTAAGGATAGTGATGTCAAGCGCATATACCATTCGGCTGTAATGAGTGCGTTATATTTTCGCCGCACGTCGCCGCACTCGGTGTACGGAACTGCCTACGGAACGCTGATGCCGCGTTATTGGGAAACGACGACCTTCCTTTGGGATATCTCGCTCAGCGCGATGCTCCTTTCGATGCTCGATCCGGCAACGCTCAGGAAGATGCTTGAGATGTGGATGACCATCGATATGCACAAGCATTTCGGTACTGAATTCCTCACCGGCGCCGGCGTTGGGCCGTGGTATTCGGTCAACGATTACGCAATGTCGCGCATGGCTAAAGAGTATTTGCGTTGGACGGGCGACAGCTCGTGGCTCAGCAAAACAGTGGGCGGAAAGACCGTTTACGAGCACTTGATGAACTATGCTGAGCATTGGCGCTCTCTTGATACGAACGGCCACGGCCTTGCAGACTACGGCGGTGTAAATAATCTTCTTGAGGCGGTTTCAAGCTATGTTCACGAGGTCGCAGGGCTTAATGCCGCTAATGTTCACAACCTCAAATTCGCTGCGGAGCTTGCGGAGCATAAGAACGACGCGGAAAAGGCCGTCGCTCTTCGGAAAGAGGCCGACGCACTGGCCGGCCGTGTATTGCAGCTCTATGTGCCCGGCCGCGGTATTTGGAAATGCCGTTTGCCTGACGGCAGTTATAACGAGGTCCACCATTGCTATGATTTCGGCACCACTCTGATGAATATCGGCGATAAGATGACCGCGACGCAGAAAAAGGAAATGGTAGAGTTCTTCCAACGTGAGCTTCAGACGCCGACGTGGATGCGTGCACTGTCAACACGCGACCTCGACGTAACATTCAGCATACGCCCCGATCATCAATGGACAGGAGCCTACTGCTCATGGCCGGCGCTCGCATTGAGCGGCCTCTATGCTGCGGGTGCCGTTGATGTTGCCCTCAAGTGGATCAAAGGGCTTGCAAAAACGAGCCGTCAAGGCCCGTATGCGCAAGCTCATTTTGTCGAAGACTTTTACACGCCCGAATCGAACGGCGGAGCCGCAAAGGCTCCGTCAGACCAGCCGTATATCAATGATTGGGCGTGCGTATCGGGCTGCAATTATCTCGAGCCGATCGTCGATCGGATCTTCGGTATCGAAGCCGGCCTGTTCGGCGGCATAAGTTCGCGGCCTGTATTCGGGACATTCGATCCGTCGGCAAAGCTCGTCAACATAAATTACCAAGGGAAGTCTTACACGGCTGATCGTGCCGGGATCAGGGAGGCGTGATCATGCGGTTCGCAAGGCTCATTTTGTTGGCGGCGATCCTCTCGGCACTATCGGTGTCATCGAGCGCTCAAGATACCGTCTCGGTCTTCGCGGCCGAAGGCGGAGCGCGTTATCGGGTAACGCCCGATATCGTCTATAACACTGCAAATAATACGCCGCTCAAACTCGATGTATGGTATCCGAGCAATATCAGCACGCCGACAAAGACGCTCGTTTATTATCACGGCGGAGGTTGGGTGTTCGGGGCCAAGGCATATTCGATCCTCTACTTTCTTCCTTTCCTCGAAAAAGGCTGGCGGGTGGTGGATGTCGAATACCGAATGGCATCAAATTCACTTGCTCCGGCCGCGGTCGAGGATACGCGATGTGCGTTGCGATGGGTGTTCCGCAACGCAAAGCAATACAATTTCGACACATCAAAGATCGTCCTGACCGGTCATTCTGCCGGCGGTCATCTCGCTCTGATCAGCGGAATGCTACCTGAAAAGACGCCTCTCGATAATGCGTGTTTTGCAGACGAGAAATATGGTGATACGCCGATCAAGATCGCCGCGATAGTGAACTGGTTCGGCATTTCAGATGTGGCGGATCTTACCCACGGCCCAGATCAGCGGAACTATGCAATGATGTGGATCGGCGCGCAGAAAAATGCCGACGAGATCGCAAAGGATGTTTCGCCGCTTACATACGTACGCGCCGGGCTTCCGCCGATCCTGACACTGCACGGCGATAAGGATGATGTCGTACCTTATACACAGGCGACGCGCCTCCGCGATGCTCTGAACCGAGCCGGCGTAAAGAACGATCTCCACACTATAAGCGGCGGCGGCCACGGACAGTTCACACGCGAGCAATATATACCGGCGTGGAATAAGGTATTTCAATTCCTAAAGGAGAACGGCATCGATTAGCAGCAAATGAAGATAACCGATATCAAAGCAACGACCGTCACCGTCCCGCTCGAAGCGCCGCTTCGCCATGCCGCAGGTGCTCACTGGGGCCGATTCGTGCGGACGATCGTCGAGGTCGAAACGGACGAGGGCATAACGGGCCTTGGCGAAATGGGAGGCGGCGGCGAATCAGCAGAAAGCGTCTTTCGGGCGATGAAGAGCTATCTCGTCGGCCATGACCCCGCACGACTTGAGGAAATGCGGTTTTTGATCGCAAATCCAACGGCGTCGCTCTATAACAACCGCACCCAAATACTTGCGGCCCTTGAATTTGCCTGCCTCGATATCATCGGCAAGAAGTGGGGAGTGCCGGTGTACGATATTTTGGGCGGCAAACTTCAGGATAAGGTGCCTTTTGCGTCGTATCTATTCTTCCGCTACCCCTCACCGAAAGACGGCAGCGGCGAAGTGCGAACGCCCGAACAGCTCGTCGCGCATGCAAAAGATCTAAAATCGAAACACGGCTTTTATGCACACAAATTGAAGGGCGGGGTCTTCGATCCTGTTTATGAGCTAAAATGCTACCGAGCTCTCGCCGAGGAGCTCGGAAGCGGGGCCTCGGAAGGCGACAGTTTTCGTTTCGATCCGAACGCTGCGTGGTCAACCGAACAGGCGATCTGGTTTGGCCAACAGATCGAAGATATCCGAAACGACTATCTCGAAGATCCTGTGTTCGGCCTCCACGGTATGCGCAGGACGCGGGAAAAGGTCCGCATGCCGCTTGCAACCAATACGGTGGTTGTCAATTTTGAGCAGCTTGCGGCGAATGTTCTGGATACCGCATGTGACGTGATCCTGCTCGACACGACGTTCTGGGGCGGAATAAGGCAGTGCGTTAAGGCCGCCGGTGTGTGCGAGACGTTCCAACTCGGCGTTGCGGTTCATTCATCGGGCGAACTCGGCATCCAACTTGCGACAATGCTGCATCTCGGTGCTGTGATCCCAAATCTGACCTATGCCGCTGACGCCCACTACCATCACTTGACCGATGATATTATCGAAGGCGGACGTATGCCATACATAGATGGGACGATCAAAGTGCCGGACGGCCCGGGACTCGGCGTATCACTAGATAGAGAGAAGCTTGCTGAATACAGTGAATTGTATAAGAGACTTGGCGGCTATCCGTACGATCAGGATCCGCTTCGTCCCGGCTGGAGTCCCGTCGTACCGAATAACCGGTGGGCAGACCCGACGGATGACCGCACACCTGAGATCGCTTACTAGGCAAATGATGATGAAACTTCTTCTTATTCGTTCGCTGGCCTTGGTGCTGTGCATAGGTACTACGGCATCGTCTTCCTACGCTCATTGTACGTTGAACGTCGGCAAGGGTGAGACGGCGAAAGAATGGGACGCTATTTTCACTCAAAAAGGGCCGGGTACCGGCTTGGAGCCAAAAGGTATTCCGGGCTGGACGGGTGCTGACAGCACTATTTCCATCGAACTGCCTAACGGTGATTCGGCGTTCTTCTTCTCTGACTCATTTATCGGCGAGTGGCCGCCGATGCCCGGGGACGGCCGCGTTCACACGAACACGAACGGATTGCGGCTTCGCACTCCGAACTGCCTGCCGCCGATCTGCGGGCCTGAACCTGAACATATTCATTATGTTTACAACAGCATCGTCGTGCGGTCGAAGGATGGCAAAACGCTTAGGACGCTTGTCGGCGAAAAGGATAAGTTCGGATACTCGACATCATACTTCAAGCCTAAAGATCCGAAGAACCTTTATTGGATGGGCGACGCTGTCATAATGAATGTTGACGGCAAGAAGAAGATCTGGATCTTCCTCAATGAGTGGAATGTCGCAAGGCCTTATGACAAAGCGTCGTGGATCGAGTTCAGAGGGCAGGCTATCGCCCAGCTTGATGCCGACACGCTCGCGATTGATAAGATCGTACCCCTGCGAAACTGGGTTGATGAAGGCGTTTGGGGCATATCATTGTGGCTCGATGACCATAAGGGAAGCAGTGATCTTTATATCTACGGGATGAGGAACGAAGGAAAGATCGTTTCGAAGAACTCGGCCGGAATGGATGTCGTCGATCGCTATAAAAAACTGTATATCGCAAAGGTTGACGCGTCACGCGGACTTGAAAGCATTTCGGACGAATCCACATGGCTTGCGTGGGACGGAAAAGGATGGTCAGCAGACCTTCGAAAGCGCGGATCGATCATCCCTGAGTCTGACAGCATCAGCGATGAACTTACGATCCGCCGGCTCAATATTGCCGGCAAGCCGACCTTCGTAATGGTAACATTTGATACATCAGTGGGTTACACGGAGTGGAAGGACCTTTATCTTTATTCCGCATGCGAGCCGCAAGGCCCGTTCCACAACAAGACCTTCTTTTATCGAACGCCGACCGCAGGGCAAACGCTGCTGCCGGGAATGACGGGGAAGCTACGGCTAAAAAGCGGCCTGAGCGTTTATAATCCGCATATGCATCCGCAATTCTCCCATGACGGCAAGCTTCTTGTGTCATATAACAGCAATCTTCCCTTTGGTTCGAAGCCCGGCGATTCGATCTATGCCGACTTCTATAAGCCGCGGTTCGTGTGGGTTCCGATCGAAGGTCTGGAGCGATAAGATATGAAGTTGGCCGCGTTAAAGTACAGTAATAAGAAGGGTTACGGTATTGGCCGAATTGAGGCTGATGGTTCGGTCCGTGACCTGACCGACCTTACGGGCAAAGAATCTCTTACAAGTTTCGACATCAATCAATGCTTTGATCTGGATGGTGAAATATGGCGGACACTCGGCGATCCGAGCGCGGGCAGAACGGTCGATCGGCAGCAAATTCCACTTGCCGCGCCGATCCCGCGGCCGGGAAAAGTGATCTGCATCGGCCTGAATTATCGCAACCACGCCATTGAAGCAAAAATGGCGATCCCGACATCGCCGATCATTTTTTCAAAGTTTTCGTCCTGTGTTATCGGCCCGGACGAGCCTATATTATTGCCGAGTTTGAGTGCGCAGGTCGATTATGAGGCTGAGTTAGCAGTTGTCATAGGGCGCCGGGCAAAGGCGATCAAGAAGGCGGACGCACGCAGCGTGATACTCGGATATTGTAATTTCAATGATGTTTCAGCGCGTGATCTGCAGTTTGCCGATGGCCAGTGGCAGAGAGGGAAGTCGTGTGATACATTCGCTCCGATGGGCGAGTACATAGTTACCGCAGATGAGGTCCCGGAACCGGAAGATCTGCGGATCCGTTTCCGGCTGAATGGTGAGACGCTCCAAGATTCGAGCACCTCTGAGCTGATCTTTGGCGTATCGGAGTTGATCGCATTCCTTTCGAACCACATCACGCTGGAGCCGGGAGATGTAATTGCGACCGGAACGCCTCCGGGTGTCGGCTTTGCTCGAGACCCGCAGATCTTTCTCGAGGACGGCGACGTTTGCGAGGTTGAGATCGAAGGCCTTGGTATATTAAGAAATCCGGTTATCGCATCTAATGTAAATGTTTGATCTTAAAGGGAAAACGATCCTTGTAACAGGAGCGGCCTCGGGCATTGGCGAGGCTGCGGCAAACGCGGTTGCGTCAGCAGGAGCCTTTGTTTATGTAGCCGACATCGTGCCTGATGAAGGCCGCCGGGTGGCGTCAGCGATCGTCGCTAATGGTTATCGTGCCGAATATATTCATCTCGATGTTGCCAATGAAGATTCGTGCGGCAGCGTAGCCGCATCTGTTCTATCGGAGAGAGGAAAGCTTGATGTCCTGGTCAATAACGCCGGCATCGGCCATGTCGGGACGTTATTGGAAACCACGTCTGAAGATCTCGATCGGCTATACGCGGTCAACGTGCGTGGTGTTTTTGCGTTAACGAAAGCTTTTCTGCCGTCAATGATCGCGGCCGGGACAGGAGTTGTCCTGAATTTGGCCTCGATCGGCGGTGTTGTTGCGATCCGCGAGCGGCTGGCATATTGCACGACCAAATTTGCCGTTGTCGGCTTCACAAAAGCCGTCGCACTCGACCACGCAAAGGATGGTATAAGGGCGAATGCGATCTGTCCCGGGCGGGTTGAGACACCTTTTGTAAAAAGCCGTCTGGCTGAATATCCTGACCCAAAGGCCGCCTACGTCGAGATGGCGGCTACTCAGGCACTGGGCCGAATGGCAACGCCTGATGAGATCGCCGCTGCGATCGTCTATTTGTCGAGTGACGAAGCGGCATTCGTTACCGGTACCGCATTCGAGATCGACGGCGGTTTTGCGGTCGGGAAGTAGCCGTGCCCGGCCACGTGTACGCTTTAATTACAACTATTTATCAGACCCGTTGCGTCTGATAATAAAGATTATGTAATAAATACTGTGGAGATTCTTGAGCCGTCCGTCATCCGATCAATTCCGGCCAGTCGTCCGGCGGTGTGTCCTTTTCATCACCTTCCGATGAGTTTTGCGCCTGTGAACTCGCCGACAGTTCAAGGACGTTCTTTTCCACATATATCGGACAATCAAGCCTTAACGCAAGTGCGATCGCATCTGAAGGACGAGCGTCAAATGCCACGAGTTCATTGTCCTTGTCGATCAGTTCTATTCTTGCATAGAATGTGTTATCGAGCAGGTCGGTAATTACAACGGATGTGACGGAAAGCTGGCACTGAAGAATGACATTTCGCAAGAGATCGTGTGTCATAGGCCGTTGCGGCGTTACCTTTTCGATCTCGAGTGCAATGGCATTGGCTTCGAATGCGCCGACCCATATCGGAAGCATGGCGTCAGTATCGACGCCTTTTAGCACGATTATCGGCGTGTTCGTGTTCGGATCCATGATCAAGGCGCCGATCTTTACTTCTATCTGGTCTTCATTCATTCGGTTAGATCATCTCTCCAAATAGTGAATTTGATTTGATCTGCGTTATCCGCACATCCGCGATCTCGCCGAGCAACGACTTGTCGCCGACAAAATTTACGATCTTGTGGCAGGTTGAATGGCCCGTAAGGCCATTGTCAGTTCGAGACGCAATACCTTCAACTAATACCTTAAGTGTTGACCCTAAGTATCTCTTTAATCTATCATTCCGCGTTTCACGCTGAGCCTTCTCAAGCTCCATGAATCGAACGGTCTTTTCCGCAGGCGACACGTCGTCCGGCATATCGAACGCGGGCGTTCCCGGACGCGGCGAGTATTTAAAGATATAAGCGCTGTCATAGCCGCAATATTTCACGAGGTTGACGGTGTCGCGAAAATCATCGTCTGTTTCGCCCGGAAAGCCGACAATTATGTCAGTTGTTATCGCGATATTGCGGTGCGACGCTTTGATCCTGTCGATCTGTTTAAGATAGCGGTCAATTGTGTGGCCGCGTTTCATCAGTTTAAGGATGCGGTTGCTGCCGGATTGAACCGGAAGGTGCACCCAGTTGCAGAGATTTTCGTTAGATTCGATGGCTTCAACGATATCTTCATTAAAATCGCGGGGAAATGAGGTCGTGAACTTTACACGTTCGATCCCTGTTGCCGCCACTGCTCGCAATAATCGAGAGAACGCCGACTTCCCTTCAAAATCTTCAAGTCCTTCCTCACTTATCGGCCTGTAACTGTTTACGTTTTGGCCGATTAGATGAACTTCCTTTGTGCCGTTCTTACGAAGCTCGTTGACCTGATCGACGATCCCGGAAGCGGAGAGGCTCCGTTCCCTGCCCCGTGAGAAAGGAACGATACAGTATGTGCAGAATTTATTACAGCCCTCTATGATCGGCAAAAATGCGACGTACGGCGAATGTCGATGCGTGTCGGCAACGGTCCAATCATAATCATCCTCGCGTTCGCCAAGGTCCAGCAATTCTCGCTCACCGTTCAAAGCTCGTTCCACAGCGGAGCCGATCCTGCCGACTGCACGGGTACCAAGAACGAAATCGACGCCTTGTATCTTATCGAACAAAGTGTCGCCTTCGAGTTGAGCCACGCATCCCATGACACCGACCACCGGTTTGGGGCCGCTGCCGTGGCGGATCCTTCCGACACGCGTGTAAAGTTTCTGTTCGGCCTTTTCGCGGACGCTGCACGTATTGAGTATCACAACATCGGCTTTTTCGGCTGTATCGGTCATCTCGTAACCTTGGCTCCCGAGTGTCGTCGCAACGCGCTCCGAATCGGAGACGTTCATTTGACAGCCGTATGTTTCGAGATAAACTTTCTTCATAGATGTCTGAAAAATCCCCAAAAACCAAGTCAGTCGAACGAGATTTTATCCACCTTCACCTGCACACCGATTATAGCCTTTTGCAAAGCACTGTCCAACTTAACCCATTGGCGAAGCGGTTGACAGAGTTGGAGATGCGGGCTTGTGCAATCACTGATCTTGGGAACATGTATGGTGCCGTGTCATTCTTCAACACGATGACGAAGGCCGGTATCAAGCCCATCATCGGATACGAGGCGCACATCACATTCGGCAGCCGATTGGATCATTCTGCGATGGTTGCGGCGGGCGAACGGGCGTACTTTAACATCGTGTTGCTGGCCGCGAACGCCCAAGGCCTAAAGAATCTGATAATTCTTGCCTCGAAAGCCTTTACCGAAGGTTTTTATCACCGGCCGAGGATCGATATGGAGCTTCTCGATGAGCTGTCCGGCGGCCTTATCGGCTTGTCAGGCGGGATTATCGGGCCCGTCGGACACTACCTGTCAGATGGTGCGTTTGCAAAGGCGCGATCGATCGCCGGTCGATTTTCGGAGATTTTCGGGCCTGAGCACTTCTATTTGGAACTGCAGGAGAGCGGCATCGCAAGTGGCCTAAATAAAGGAATAATTGAACTTGCCGCTGAGATGAGCCTTCCGCTCGTTGCTACGAATGATGTTTACTATTTAGATGTCGAGGATGCGCGTGCTCGAAGGAGCCTTATTGCGATCGCCGAGGGACAGACGCTGCCGCCGGCGTCCGAGCCGAGTGAAGACATTTGGCGGTACCTGCGTTCAGCCGGCGAGATGTGGAAGATCTTCGGCAAGGAGGTTCCGGAAAGCCTTACAAATACGCTCAAGATCGCTGACATGTGTGATGTTGCGATCGAGCAGGGGGCAGATGTTCGTCAATTGCCGAAGTTTCAGATCCCTATCGGTTCCGATGCAAAAAATGAAGACGAATACTTCAAAAAGGTTCTTCGCGACGGATTTCTCGAACGCCAGCGCGAAGATTGGGCTCCGCTGATCGAGGAAGGCCTCCTAAATCACACTATTGAGGATTATGAAGAACGCCTGCGCGTGGAGATCGAGATCATCCTCCGAATGGGTTTTGCGGGCTACTTCCTGATCGTGTGGGACTTCATTCGATATTCCCGCGAGCAGAATATTCCGGTTGGGCCGGGACGCGGTTCGGCGGCAGGCTCACTCGCGGCGTATTGCATGCGGATCACCGATGTCGATCCTTTGCAGTACGGTCTTCTTTTTGAGCGTTTTCTCAATCCCGAACGCGTTTCAATGCCCGACATTGACATTGATTTCTGCATACGCGGGCGTTCAAAGGTCATCGAATACGTTACCGAACTGTACGGACGTGATTCCGTTTGCCAGATAGTTACATTCGGTACGATGGCGTCAAAGGCTGCGATCAAGGACGTGGGGCGCGTACTCAAACTGCCATACGGTGAGGTCGAGCGAATTGCGAAGTTAATGCCGCCGCCGCGTCGCGGTCGAAATATCAGCATCAAACAGGCTATCAAAGAAGTTCCGGAGATCGGGGCTGCGATGGCGGAGAATCCCGCAATACAGGAGTTGGTCGATCTGGCTCAAAAGGTTGAGGGTTGCTCGCGTCATACGTCGGTACACGCGGCGGGCGTTCTCATCAGTCCGCGGCCGCTTCACGAGCTTGTCCCGATCGCGATGTCGGTAAAGGACGAATTAACGAGCCAATATCCGATGGGTGATCTTGAGAAGGTCGGCATGCTGAAGATGGATTTTCTCGGCCTTACGACACTTACGATCATTCAAGATTGCCTTGACTCGATGAAAGAATTGGCCGGCATTGAACTAGATTGGAAAACGATCTCTACATCCGATCCCGAGACAATGCAGCTGTTCGCAGAGGGAAGGACAGATGCGGTATTTCAGTTTGAATCGTCCGGAATGCAGGACATCTGCCGGAAGATGCGCCCGGAGAATATCGAGGATCTGACGGCCCTGAACGCGCTGTATCGCCCGGGACCGCTTGACGGCGGCATGATCCCTGATTTCGTGGCTCGCCGCCGCGGTCTCAAGAAGGTTGAATATATCGTTGATGAGGTGAAGGAGTTTTTGGAACCAACCTTCGGCGTTTTCGTCTATCAAGAGCAGATCATGAAGATCGCACAGCATCTTGGCGGTTACAGCCTTGGAGAAGCGGATCTGATGCGTCGAGCGATGGGCAAGAAGAATCTGAAGGAGATGGACGCCCATCGCGACCGGTTCGTAGCGGGAGCGGTTGCGAAAAAAATAGACAAAAAGACGGCCGGCGAGATATTTGACCTGATGGCAAACTTCGCCGATTACGGATTTAACCGCAGCCACAGCGTTGCCTATGCGATGCTTGCGTTCAGAACCGCGTATCTCAAGGCGCATTATCCGGCATATTTCTTCTCATCCGTACTTTCCCACGAAGCCGATGATACGGCGAAGGTGTATAAGTACTCGAATGAGCTGCGGTCGATGGGGCTTGAGCTGCTTTCGCCGGATATAAATGAGAGCGGCCTTGGCTTTACACCGCTGCCGAAGGCCGTCCGGTTCGGTCTTTCAGCCATAAAGGGAATTGGATTTTCGGGTTGTGACGCTATAATTCGAGCGCGCGGGACAGTTCCTTTCACTTCCCTTTTGGATCTGGTCGAGCGTGTTGACCCTGCAGCCCTGAATCGGCGAAGCCTTGAAAGCCTTATTGCAGCGGGCGCCTTTGATTCCTTAATGCCGAAGGGTGAAACAGCTCTATCGTGGCGATCGAGGCTTACCGCATCTGTCGATGATGCTGTCAGGCATGGCCAAAGGATGGCCGATGCCCGCCTTCGCGGCCAAAGCGGTTTGTTCGAAGCCGCGTCGGAAGAGATATCTGTTGAACTTGCCGATGCTCCGCCGTGGACCACAATGGAGCTTGCAAAGAATGAAAAGGCCGCGATCGGCTTCCATTTCACGGCTCATCCGCTTGACGAGTATCGGGGAAAGCTCGATGCCATGGGCATCAGAGATATTGCGGAGATGAGTAATATTACGCCGTCGGGATCGTCGGTCCGAATGGCAGGCCTGGTGACGGACTTGCAGGTCAGATACAGCAAGAAAGGCAATCGCTTCTGCACTTTTCGGATCGAAGACCGCACAGGCGGCGTTAAATGCATAGTTTGGGCCGAGGCATTCTCAAGATTTCAAACGATACTAAAGGAAGATCAGATGATCGTGGTCGAGGGTAAGAACGAACAGCCTGACGGAGCCGATATGAATATCATCGTAGCGGAGGCCGTGACGCTCAACGACCTCGTGGCGTCAACAGCCCGATCGATCGTAATCGCTGTGCCGCAGGGGCTTACGAAGGAGAGTGACTTCGATGATATCCTGCAAGTGTTGGATGATCATCCGGGAAATTGTGAAGTGTTTTTTGATGTTAAGATCGAAGCGATAGAGGTCAGACTAAAGGTTGAGGCACCGCGTGTGAGCGTCTCCGGCGATCTTATCAGACGGATAGAAGCTGACGGATGCAGCGTCAGTTGGAATTAAGTAACATAGAGCCATGAGCACAGCTGCTTTTGAACGAGTTCAAACGGCGAGGCATCCTGACAGGCCATATTCCATGGACCTTTTCGAGGATATCTTCACCGATTTTACAGAGATCCACGGCGACCGGCGATTTTCGGATGATCCCGCAATGGTGGTCGGTTTTGCAAAACTCGACGGCCGAGAGGTAGCGGTTGTCGGCCAACAGAAAGGCCGAGATATAAATGACCGACGCCATCGGAATTTTGCTATGTCAAAGCCGGAAGGCTATCGAAAAGCATTAAGGTTGATGCGAATGGCTGAAAAATTCGGACGCCCGATCATCACGTTCATCGACACGCCGGGAGCGTATCCGGGAATTGATGCGGAGGAGCGCGGCCAGGCAGAAGCGATAGCCTTCAACCTTCGCGAAATGGCATCGATAACGGTGCCGATCGTGATTGTCGTACTCGGCGAAGGCGGCTCGGGCGGTGCCTTGGCGATAGGTATCGGCGACCGCGTTCTGATGATGGAAAATGCTGTCTATAGCGTCATTACGCCGGAAGGATGTGCTGCGATCCTGTGGAAGGACGCGAGCCGGGCAGCCGATGCGGCAGAGGGGCTAAAGCTGACGGCGGACAGCCTGAAGAGGTTCGGGATCATCGATGAGATCATTCCCGAACCTGAACTTTGGACTATCGACGCAGAAGGTTCTTCGGAAGAAAACAGCAGCTACAGATCGATCGCAGGCCGCTTAAGGTCGAGACTGATCTCAGTTCTGGATGAACTGTCCAAAAAGGACGCAAAAACGCTCGTGCAGGAACGTTACGACAAATTCCGTGCAATGGGCGAATGGATCTGAGTACTCGTTCTATTGCTCACGCTCAGCCGAGTCAAAACGGTATGTCGTCTTCCGGCGAATCCGGTACTGCAACAGGTGCATTTGCCGACGAAGAACCTTTCGCTGAGGGCTCTGCTCCGGTATATTGCGGTTCGTGATCGTCCGAATACGAAGAGCTCCCCGCCGTGTCGTCACGGCCTGCGCTGATGAACTGCATATCTGTTGCTTGAACGTCGAGCGTATAGCGATTGTTATTATCGCGATCCGTCCACTCTTCGATACGCAAGCGGCCTTCGATATAGACAGGACGTCCTTTGGAGAGATACTTGTTGGCATTCTCAGCTTGGTTTCCCCAAAGCGTGACTTTGAACCATGTTGTAACATCCTGAAATTCGCCCGATTTATCACGGCGCTTCTCATTCGTGGCCATGGAAAAGCTGCAAACGGCCTTTCCCTGCGGCGTAAATCGAAGTTCAGGGTCGCGTCCGAGGTTTCCGACAAGGATAATTTTATTGAATGACATATTTTCCCGAAAACTTAAGTTAAAGATTGAACATCAATATAACACGTTACTGCCTCGTGATAAAATCAATTTTGCCGCTCACTTACATTACCTGATGCACCCTTTGTTTAGACTTACGACCGCGTTTGCGATCTTGTTCCTCCTGGCAGCAGCGACTGTGCCCGCTGCTGTCCGGTTTAGCGAAAAAGCTCCGGTCGATCTGCATCAATGCTGGCGGTCTCAGGACGATGAAGGCTTTATCTCGATCGCTTCGGCAGCGAAACGTGTATTTGGCGTAACAGCGTCTGCACGGGTGGTCGCACTCTCCGCTTTGACCGGCGACCGTCTTTGGTCGGTCGAACTTGGCGGAGTTCCCGCAGCAGAAATGGTCGCCGGTGTCGCGGGGCTCCTTGTGGTGTCAAGATCATCAACCGCCGCCGGTTCAGCCAAAACCAGCCTGCGGCTGCTTAGCTTTGAGACAGGTATCCCGAGCCGAAGCGCTGAGCTTCCCTTGGCGGAAAAGTATTTCCTGCAAGAATTGAACGGGTCTGTGATCATAGCCACCTCGGCCGGCCATGTCCTTTCTCTGGATGCCGTTACTCTAGAAACGAAGTGGGATCGAAAACCGGTCGGTGCGATCGACGGAGCAAATATTTCCGCAAACGGCATCGTACTTATCAGCGGCGAAGGACAGGTACTTGTTCTGTCGCCGCAGGCGGGCGAGGTAGTTTCGGTTTTTAAGACGATCGGAAAACCTGTCGCTGTGCTGGGCATCGGATCAGATAAGGTGATCTACTCGGACGAGCGAGGCAATATCGTGTCCGCTGCTTCCGGCCGAGGATTTAAGGCCGGTGCTCGTGCTGATACGCTTTGGATGATCAACGATCGAGTCCTTGTAACGTCATTTGATAATTTTATCTATTTGCTTACGCCGTCGGGAAGTGTCGAGTGGAAGAGGCGGCTTGGCGGGCGTCCTGCCGGAGTTGCGTTCACTGACGACAAACGCTTGCTCGCATTCGCGCTCGGTACGGCTTCGGCGGTCCTTCTCGACATACGCTCCGGAAAGATCGTCGGCGGCCTCATTTTACCCGAATCAGCGAACTTCGTCCGTCTTCCCGCGGCCCCCGGAAGTAATACCTTTCTGCTGAACGGTGACATCATCGGTTATTCGATCGGGCCATGCAAAATAAAAGGCGACACCCAAGAGTGAGTGTCGCCATAAAGGAGCAAAGACCCGGAAATATATCTTCAATGCCCGGCAGAATGCCTGTGCATTATCTCGTAGATCTCGTCTTTTAATTGAAGTTTTTTCTTCTTGAGGGTAGATTCCTCAAGCTGTTCGTCATCGCTGGGAAAGGTTAGGTGAGCCAATTCTGCTAAGCGTTTTTCATAATCCTGATGTTGCTGTACAAGATCTCTGAACATTGGGTCGGTCTTCAACAATTCATCTCGCACCGCATCAGGCGTTGACAAGTCCATAACGAACTATTCCTCACTTTTCAAAGTATTCGTATCAGCCCGTTGCCGAGCCCCCAAAGTTCGGTAACAGGCTTGATTTGATGTTATCCCAAACCAAATAACAATTCAAGCAGAATATGGTCGGGACAGCCCAAGCCGCATCAAAAGGGCATTTTCCGTGGGATCCGCATAGAAATTGGTTCGTTCACCGGAGATAGTAAAGCCGTTGTCTTGATAAAAACCGATCGCCGGATCATTCGACGCCCTAACCTCCAGCCAGACGTTGGAAACTCCGGCCTGACCGCAGGCGCTGAGAAACGCCTTCAGTAGTTTGGTACCTATTCCGGATCGCCGCGCAGCCGTCGCAACACCGATATTATAGATCTCAGCATCAATTCCAACCGTGTCCGCCGAAGCCGGAACGATCCTTCCTACAATGAACCCGACGATCTCGCCGCTCTCCGCTTCGGCTCGCAGCATTATGGCGTTTGGAAGCCTTAACTCCTCGATATAGCCTTCCGCTGACCACGAGCTAAGCCGCGCCTCCTCTTGGATCTCAAGTATCCGCGCGATATGCCGAGCTTCGATCGGCCGAATTCGTATCTGCTGCATAGCTATGGCTTTGATAAGAACAGCGGAGCGACATCGAGACTGATGGCCGCCGATCCGGCCGCAATGCCGATCGCCTCCGCGGGACTTGAGGTGATCGGCACCGGCTTTGCCGTCGAACTCTCAAATAGCAACTTTAAGTTGTCATCCGACTGCTCGTTCAAGTAAACGATACTGCCAATTCCGAGGTTTCTTGGCAGGGACATAAGATCTTTAGCTGCAACAACTTGTGGGGCTCCGATCGAGGTCATTGTCTCGGCCGTCCTTTCAAAGACCTGAAAACAATAGGCCTCGCGGCCAACGAACAGGACGACGGCCAGCTTTCCGTCTGTCGCTGCGGCTGCGGCCAGCGACTCGAGTAACGAAACTGGTTTGAGGTCGATAGCAAGGGCACGAGCAAGCCCTTTTGCGGTCGCGACCCCTATCCTTATGCCCGTAAAACTTCCCGGCCCCGCCGAGACGAATATCTTCGAAATATCGTGCTTGTTGACGTGATTTCCGCTCAGCAGATGATCTAGCTCGATCAGAATGTCCTCTGCCCTTGATCTGCTTTGCTGCCCGACGGATGTCGCCAGTATTTCTCCATTCTCTAATATTGCCAAGCTGCCGCCGGAGATCGCGGTCTCGATCGCAAGGGAAATTTCTGTTGTGCTCACAATATTTTTGTCTTATCTCGGGCGGAACGGAATATCTTGAAAAGTCCCGGCCCCATCCGCCTGAATATCAGTCCAATTTGATAGTGCAGCCGAATTCTTGCGTCAATGTTCCCTTCCATTTCAACGACGGACCGCAGAGGGTTTGGCGGGATACGCTTTCTTAATTGAGCGATGAACATTTTCGGATCATTCAAAAAATGACTTAGCGGCCTGATCTGAACCGTTCGCCACTCCTTTTCGACAGCACGAAATACCCACCCGGGAATATTCTTTGCATCATCGGCAAAAGGAAGTCCGTCGAGTTCAAGCCCCAGATACTTGTGGGCAAGCCCGAGCACGCAAATGATCCACCGCCGGCGTTTCGAACTTACCGAATTCAGGCAGATATTCCAATCGAAATCAACCGCCCGATTTTTTACAGCATAATAGATATCCCACAGCCGATCCTTATTCCAACCGCCATCTATCAGCCAATGTACACACAGTAAGCGCAGATGGTCCTCTTCGGTGAGGACCCGGATCGACGTGCCGCCGATCTCGACAAGACGGCTTCTGCCGAACAGAGTATCCCACGGCGTTGCGTCAAAAGATCGCAGCCCGCAATGCGGATCGATCGGCAGCCCTGAATGTGATGCTTCAGCAAACAGAGCTTTTGCAGCCGCAAAATCCGCTTCCGCAAACGCGAGATCAATATCCGTCGAATATCGAAACCTTCCTTCCGGAAACATCAGGGCCGCGGCAGGGCCTTTGATCAGGATGGGTTCAATGCCGTGACTGCGAAAAATGGTGAAGGCATCTGCCGCCCTACGGTCGGCGAGTGCATGTTGGAGTGCCAACCACCGTTCATGATCGGAAAGGTAATCTGCGCTGCGGTTGGCGTTAAGATCATTCACGACAAAAGAGTAGCAAAGACAACGGATCTTCACTACTCTTCGTTATATTATACCGGCCCAAGTGCCTACGGTGCGCAGACACCGTTGTTGCATTGTGTTTGACTAGGACATGTGTTAAGCGTCGCACAGTTTGCAGCAGAGACACATGCACACGAACCCGCGGCCATAACACTTTGCGGTGTAACCAAGGATGCGATGACCGGCAATGCTATGACCGAAGCAAGGCCGATCTTCTTAAGGACTTCGCGCCGTGACTGTCCCTTGAAATGAGTGCCGGTCCCCGCTTCCAAAAGATCGTTCTCATTGAGCTGATCAAGTGCAAGCCATACAAGGTCTTCATTAACCTTGCCGCGGGAGCTCTCTTCAAGTCGGCGAACAATGTCTTGGACCGAGTTACTGCCGTCGCAGGACTGCCATACGAGTGCTGCGGACTCATTTAGACAATGAGCCTTGTCGCGGTCAAGATCATAAACAAGCACCTCGCCGGGCATCTCTTGAATGACCAGTCCGGACTTGCGAGCTATGGGATTGTGCGAATTTTTCATCTTATCCTCCAGTAAATATTGTGAGCGTACCGAAAAGCTAACGCCTATTTTATCTAAGAATTACAACTTGTCAATAAAGAGAATGGCTTTATCAACAAAATTTTTTGCATTACTCCGCGTACTTTCAACAAAGGTAACACGAGATGCGAGTTCGTTCAAGACCTTAATTGCAAATTTCGGTGAAAATTTTAATGAGGTTGTTTGTCTCAGCAATCGCATCAGACCTTCGCCTGCTGTCAGAAGGTGCGGCCTGAATCTGCTGTTCTTCCTATACTCGAGAAACATAACGGCGCAAACGGGTGCAGCACCCTCAGCAACAGAACCGCCCAATGCACGCGGATCGGTAATGATCCGAGATGACGGATCGTCGAAGTCCCTGAGCCAAAGTTTCCGCGCGAAAGGATGCACATTGCCTGAATGGTCAATTACGGCGTATTCGTCCGAGTAATAGGTTGCACCGCGGCGCAGAAATTCAGCTACGACCGTGGTCTTGCCCGCAAAACTGTCGCCGGGGAAAAGGATCACTTTACCGTTCCAGCCAATTGCACCGCTGTGCAGGAACACGACATCAGGTGCGCGTTCAGCGATCAGCAACCGCACTCTTGTGTCGAAATACTTGAAGAAGCCTTCTGTTAATTCACAAGCCCCTTCAACTTCGCCGTCAATAGAAATAGCGGCCTGTTCTCCGACCCTGTTCAGTGTCAACAAGTTCGCGGCATTATCGGCGAGGTATGGATCACACCTTTCCAGGAGAGCACTCCGTATTATCTGGCTTCCCTTTTCAAAAAGCTCCGCGTCGTTCGAGGTGAAAGAAACAGGAACGCCGAACGAAATGAAGTCGAATGAGTATTTCTTGGTCATAACTTCCTTTCTCCATACTTCACAGAAAGCAGCAAGACGGCAAGGAACGTAATGAGCAGTACGCCGAATACGATCAGAGCACCGTACGAAAGCCCGCCGAAGAGTGCAAATAGCGTTGCCGTCCCGGCGAGTGCCGCAATAGCACCGTAGAGCGTTGCCATCGCCCAGTGCGGCCTGCCTCCGATGACGAGCCTTTGATAAAGGTGCTCGCGGTGAGCCTGCCAAACCCTTTCGCCGCGCACGAGCCGCCGAGTGATGGTAAATACGGAATCAAAAACGAATGGCCAAACAATTACGATGGAGAAGATCAGAGCTCTTGTGTCTGCGATCGGTTCACCTTTGTGTATAACGAACGGAAAAGATGACAGACAAAAGCCAAGGAAGCTGCTCCCCGCATCGCCCATGAATATCTTTGCGGGCTGCCAGTTGAACAGCAAAAATGCAGCGGAGGCGGCCGCTATAGTTGCTCCGAAGACCATCGCATTCGGCCGGTTGCCCGACAGCATTCCGTACGCGAACCAGCCAATTCCGGCAACAATAGCCTGCAGGCCTGCGATCCCGTCAATGCCGTCCATAAAATTGTAGGCGTTGGTCATCCAGACGATCCATAAACCGCCCAGGATCAAGGAAGCGGCCCCGATCGTCAGACTTACTTCTCCCGGAAATGAAAGCACAGGCATTGCTCCATAGGCAATCATTACTAAGGCTGCGGCTCCAAGATGCACCGCGAGGCGTATAAGGAAAGAGAGTGAATGAACATCATCCAGCCACCCGACAATGATCACAAGTGCCGCGGCAATTACATACCATACAGGCACGTTCACGCCGAGAAAATATGACCCTGCGCAAAATGCGATGAGTATCGTTATAGCGGCTATGACGCCGCCGCCGCGTGGTGTCGGCGTGGTGTGAGAACTCCGTTCGTTCGGATGATCGAGTATGCTTCGTGAAAGGGCAAAAGCGCGAAATTGCCATACGCCGACAAGCGTTACGAGAAATGTTGCTGCCGCTGTAACGGATATCGTCAGCATTGCGAGAGTGCCGCGAGATAATTTTCGGACGCTGTTGCGGCAGAATATTTCGTCAGTGCAGAGTTTCGCGCCCGTTCGCTCATTTCCGCGAGATCCTTCTTTGAACTAAGTATCTGATCGATCACGGTAAGCAATGCATTGGTGTTGCCCGGCCGAATATGCCATCCGACATTATCTTCGTCGATAACCGTCGCGAGTTCGCTTCGTTCGTCCGTAAGAGCCAGGATCGGTTTGCCTGCGGCAAGTATGTTGTATGTGCGGCTCGGCATCGAAACGCCCCGCATCTTGCTTACGAGCGAAACAATAGCAACATCACACGCGTTCAGGAAGACGGCCTGTTCGCTCCGCGGCCTCGGTTCAAGGACAGATACATTCTCCAACTTTCGGCCCCTAACCGAATCTTCGAGCCAACGGCGCTTTACACCCGAACCAAGGAAAATGAAGTGAATATCATTCCGAGCCTTAAGCTGCTCTGCAGCAGCAACAATGGTCTCTATGTCATTCGGATGTCCCATATTTCCGGCATAGAGGAAAACGGTCTTATCGACGATGCCAAGTTCTTGCAGTAATGTGTTCTCGCTGCGCGGACGAGGCTCGACGGTCTCAAGTTCTGCCCAATTCTGAATAATATCGATCGGTACGTCCAGACCGCGGGCCTTCTCGCTGACAAGGTCTTTCATATCACGTCCAACGACGATAATTCGTGCTGCGTGCTTAAACAACCAGCGGTTCATCAACGCGATGAACGAAGTCAGCATTGAAGACTCTTTTGCCTTGCCGACGGCGAAGAGTATTTCGGGGTAATTGTCGTGGATAAGCGGGACGTAGTTTGCCCCCCTTATCAGAGCCGCCAGAGCGGTAACGAACGGCATCGACGGCGGCGTTGTTACTACAAGGACGATGTTCCTTCGCCTGAAGCTTGCGACGGCTCTCAAGAACATCCCGATGCCGAGCGTCGCCATATTTACGAGACGGAAAAGAATGACGTTCTTATTAAGCGTGCTGCCTAAGGCTCGAAATATTTCTACACCGTTATGGATCTCATACCGGTCGGCGCGTGTACCGCGTGCGGAATAGTTAGGCTGGCCGCAGATGACCTTGACGTTGAAATGAGCCGCCATGTCTTCAGCCGTACGCGTCAGATAATATCCGGTCGAGGTCATTTCCGGATAATACAATTCGCTGACGATCCAAAGCGTCCTTTTCTTTTCGTCCGTCGCCATACTCCTTCACAGTTCTCCTATGAAGTGTGGCGTCGAAGGCTAAGGTATCCGAGGACGATCTTGCTGACCGCTTGCGATACATTCGTTGTCATATACTCTGCCGGCGGCTGCCAGTTTGCCGGCTGGGCTATCGCAAGTTCGGCTGCTCGGACGATATCTTCCGGATCGGCGCCGCTAATGATATTGCTGCCGCATTCTACCGTCTCAGGCCTCTCCGTCACATCGCGCAGAGTTACGTTCGGAATGCCGAATATCGAACACTCCTCCTGCACTGTACCGCTGTCGGTCAGCACTGCCAGCGAATTTTTTTCAAGCTTTACAAAATCGAAGAAGCCCATTGCATTCAGAAGCCGCACTCGGGCGGTGCCGGCATCAATGCCGTACTCCTTTATGCGTTCCGCCGTTCTCGGGTGAACGCTGACCAGAATGTCTTTGTCGAATTTTTGGGAAATTGCGGCAAACGCCTTGAATATCCCTGCTATACGCCGGGGAATATCAACATTCTCAGCTCGATGAAGCGTTACGAGAACATATTCGAACGGAGCGACGTTCAGTGTTCGCAGGACTCCGCTGCCGTCGATCTGAGGCTGAAAATCATCGAGTACTTCTTTTATCGGATTGCCTGTTACGAAAATCCGGTCACGGTCGATACCTTCCCGGACCAAATTCTCCTTGCTGCGCTGCGTGTACGGCATCAAGACAGTGCTCGAATGGTCGATGATGCGCCGATTGATCTCCTCGGGGACACGATCGTCGTAGCAGCGGTTGCCCGCCTCCATGTGAAAGACGGGAATGCCGCGCCGAGCGGCAACAATGGCACTCAATGCGCTGTTCGTGTCGCCGAGAATAAGTATCCGATCAGGCTTGTGTTCGGCCATAACCTCATCACATTTCGTGACGATCAGGCCCATCTGTTCGCCAAACGACGAAGAACGTATCCCGAGGTGGACATCAGGCGTTCTGACGCCAAGATCGCGTATGAAGATGTCGCTCAGGCTTTCGTGATAATTTTGCCCGGTGTGTACAGTAACGTGCTCGCTGTGCTGGTCGAGCAGCCGCATAATAAGGCTAAGTCGAATGATCTCGGGGCGTGTCCCGAATATCGTCATTATCTTCATAACTTAATTTCCGGACATGAACCGTTCGATCTCACTGCTGGCGCCGCTCAAAAGCTCGCGCAGTTCGCTGACCGAGATATTGTCGTTGCGCGATGAATATTCAGACGTCAATGCCGGCGTGATCTTGTCGATATCACGCAGCTCGGGCAGTACCGGCAGTATCACATAGTAACCGCCGGACTCGATGGTTCGAAAGCATTCTTCTTCCGACACCATGATCTCATCCACCTTTTCGCCGGGCCGTATTCCCGTAAATATCTTTTCAACCTTTGTTTCGCCCATGAGTGCATCGGCGACGTCAACTATCTTTGCGGCCGGAACTTTTGGAATGAATGTGCAGCCGCGGCGTCCGCTCCTTACCGCTTCGAATACGGTATCAACCGCGCGGTCGAGACTTAGCAGGAACCGTGTCATTTCGGGCAGAGTTATCGTGATCGGCTGACGGTTCTTTATCTGCTCTACGAACAGCGGCACGATCGATCCGCGTGAAGCGATGACATTGCCGTATCGAACGCAGTTGATCGCAACATCAGGGCGATCGCGATTTGCCTCAAGCAGAATGCGTTCCTGAAGTGCCTTTGTCATTCCCATCACGTTGATCGGCTTACATGCCTTATCGGTCGAGATGCCGACAACGGCCTCGACGGGCAGTTGGTTTTCGCGGAGCGCACGGACAATATTCTCTGCTCCGCCGATATTGGTCATCACTGCTTCATACGGAAAATACTCGCATGACGGAACCTGCTTCAGCGCTGCTGCGTGAAACACGATATCGGCATCACGCATCGCGGTTATAAGTGATGAAAGGTCCCGCACATCGCCGATGCGGAATTTAAGCTTCGATCGCGAATTCTCGTATATAACTTCGTCCGTTGCTGTCTTCCGTTCCATAAAGTCGAGCCGCATATAATGCTGCTTCGCTTCATCGCGTGAAAACACGGTTACGCTTGCGATATTTCCCATCTCGCCGGTCAACAACCGTCGAACAAGCGTTTGACCAAGCGAGCCGGTCCCGCCTGTTACAAGAATTCGTTTTCCTTCTAATAAGCTCATTTTTTAAAATTATCGTAGTCGGTGCGGTCTGCTGCCATGATCTTGATCATTTCCGGCCAAGGCAACGGCTTAAATCCGGTTGCGGCTGCAAACTTTCCGCCGTTCAGACTGCGATCTATCACCAACTCGTCGGACGGAGTGATCGTCACATTCGCGTTATATGCATCATTGATCAGCGATAAAAGCTCGAATTTATTGATCGGCTCCGAAGCTACTTGGTAAAGGCCGCTAAGTTCGGGTTGTTCAGCGATCAGATCCCCAATTATATCGGCAAAGATGATCGTTGGAAAGCCGCTGTAGATGGCGTGCGTAAAGCCTTTGACCTCGCCGCCGCGGTTGGATAGAAACCAATCGACGAGGCTGTGCGAGGTGCCTAGTTCGCGGCCGATGATCGAGGTTCGCAGCGTCAGGCAATTCGGTGCGGCCACCTCACCCAAAGCTTTACTCTTTCCGTAGAGATCAATTGCATTCGGCTGATCGTCCTCGGTGTAATTGCCTGCTTTACCGTCAAAAACACAGTCCGTACTTATGCAAATCAGCCGAAAACCCTTTTCCCGAGCCAGTTGAGCAAGTTTATGCGGAAAGACGGAGTTGATCTCAAGCGTTACAACGACATCATTCGCTGTCGGCAGCTGTTTGATCACACCAACAGCGTTGACGACGACATCGGGACGGAGATCTTCAACAGCAGCGGTAACGGAGTCGAAGTTTCGAACATCAACGCCGTCGTAGATCTTCGCTCCGTCGAAAAAACGGTATCGGTCGATCGACGAGCGGTTTGCTCGAATTGTTGCAGCGACCTCAAATCGCCCCGCAAACTGCTGGAAAAGCTTATGGCCGAGCATTCCCGCCGCACCGATGATAAGAACCTTCATTAGAAAATATTATTAGATCGTGTAACTTAACTGTTCTTTGTTAACGTGTTCCATTAACACCGTCTTCAATTATTTCTGCGTACAACTCGGCATATCTTTCAGCGACAGCACGAGGTGAGAAGCGCTCAATATTAGCAAAACCTTGTTTTAACAGCGCTTCGCGACGATCCTTATCGCTGATAACGCGTTCAAAACCCGCACGGATGCTTTTTTCATCGAACGGATCAACAAGCTCGGCCCCTCCGCCGGCAACTTCACGCGTCGGGCTGATGTCACTTGTAACCACCACGCGTGCAGCCGCTTGAGCCTCTATGATCGGAAGGCCGAATCCTTCATACGTTGAACAAAAGCTAACTATATCAGCATCGTGGTATGCCGCCAGCAGCTCATCGTCGCTGAGCTTATCAACAGTAGAATACTCGATATCGGTCTCGGACAACTCCTTTCTGATCGCTTCGTCAATGATACCGACAATTCGCAGATGGCATTTAATGCCCTTAAGCGAACGGATCAATCTAGGAACGTTCTTATTGACAACCGTTCCAAGCTGCAGAATTACGGGGCAAACCTCATTGAATTCCTTCTCGACAGATTCGAATCTTGGATCCAAAGGGTTTTCGATCACTCGGATCTTTGATTCGCAATCTGGCAGGTATTTTACGATCTCGTCCTTCGTTGCCCTTGATATTGCCGTTATGTATTTAACCCTGCGGATCGGCCAATCGACAAACAGCTTCTTTAACAAAAATCGTCTTATACCCTTACGCTCATTCATTAAGAACAGATCGTGTACAGTCAACACCGTCCGATCTTTTGGAAGGGTCAATGCGATGTAGTGGGCGGCACCCGTAAGATGATAAATGTCAGCCTTTTCCGCGTGAAAGAACAACAGGTTCTTTACTATACCCGAAAGGCTGTTGTCATACTCAAGGTTCTGAAAAGCAAAATTGAATCTTTCGGGGTCGAGCGCACCGGCCACGATGCGAAAGACCTTCTCGATGCTGACGAACATCGACGGCTTACGCTCAACGAATATAACCTTGGTCATTGCCGACGGACTCCGGAGCCTGCCGCCATTGCCGCACGGAGCATATCCTCGGAAACGACTGTCGTGCCGACATGGCTAACCGCTATTCCGGCGGCAATATTTGCCAGTTCCGCGGCTTTCCGAAGCGGGATGCCGGCTGCAGTCGCCGCAGCAAGCGTAGCAACGACCGTGTCTCCGGCTCCTGTGACATCAAATACTTCGAGAGCGCTCGCATCGAGATGGAACGTCTCGCTTCCCTGTTCAAAGAGCGTCATTCCGCGTTCTCCCTCTGTGATAAGAGCTGCCTTAAAATTCCCTTCCGCGATTAACGCTTCGCCTGCGGATGCCGTATCCGTCATGCCCGTTGCGGCTTCCGCCTCTTTTGCATTCGGCGTTATCAAATTTGCACCGTAATATCGTGACAGGTCACTGGATTTCGGATCGACAATAACGAATCTATCACCAGCGGCTTTGAAAATGTACGACAAGACGGCGCCGGTGAGAAACCCTTTAGCATAGTCGGAAATTACGATGACGTCCGCGTTATGGATCGCTGCATGAACATCATCTTCTGATATTTCTTCGACCGGATCGGTGGATTCGTTGTCCACACGCACAACGTGCTGGTGATTCGCTACGATACGCGTTTTTACGGTTGTAGGACGCCCTGATATCTCAAAAAGCCGCGGCTCGACGCGGGTTGTACTCCTGATCAGGCCTCTAAGCAGGTTACCGGCGTCGTCATCGCCTACGGCACCGATGAGGATCGCTTCGGCACCGAGGCCTGCAATGTTTGCCGCTACATTGGCGGCTCCGCCGGCATTGTCGGACATCGTTCCCAGCCGGACGACCGGAACGGGAGCCTCCGGCGAGATCCGGCTGACGTCGCCCCACCAATAGCGGTCGAGTATCACATCGCCGATGACGGCGACACGCTTGCCCGAAAATGATGCGCCGTCGATCATGCCTCGGCCTCCTCGGCGAGCAGAGCGTCGATGATCTCGCACCAAAGATGTGCAATGAGAATATGGCACTCCTGTATCCGCGAAGTTCGGGCGGAAGGAACCATTATGCACTGGTCGGTCAACGCCGCCAATTTTCTGCCGTTCGCACCGGTCAACCCGATGATGGTGCAGCCGAGCGAGCGGGCAGCCATCACAGCGGCGATGATATTCGGCGACGTCCCGCTTGTGCTGATCGCGATCAGGCAGTCGCCTTCGCACGCGAGGGCCTCGATCTGCCTTGAAAAGACCCGCTCAAAGCTGTAATCATTTGCCAATGCTGTTAGAGCTGAAGTATCGGTCGTGAGAGCGATCGCTGGAAGCCCTCTGCGCTCCGATTCATAACGTCCCGTAAATTCTGCGGCGAGGTGCTGCGAATCTGCCGCGCTGCCGCCGTTTCCGCATATCAGCACTTTTCGGCCCGATCGAAAGGTATGAAAAAGCGTTCCGGCCGTCTCGTTGATCTGAAGCCGCATGGTGGAGTTCAGAGCCTCGACCGCGTCCAGATGCTCCGCGATCGCGTCGTATTTTCCGTCAGTGTCAGTATTATTCGCAGGATCGTCTGCCGAGCGGATTGCAGCTACGATCTTGCTTGAAGAAAATCCTTCGAGCAGCGGCAGCGAATGAACCTCACCGCCATTGGCTTTTACAATATCCGCTCCGACGATCTCATTTTCGGCCCAATCGCCGCCTTTTACCAGTACGTCCGGCATTATTTCCTTGATAATGCGTGCGGGAGTCTGTTCATCAAAGACAACAACATCGTCAACTGACCTAAGGCTCAGAAGTATCTGCCTTCGCGACTCTTGATCGATGAATGGCCTGCCGCCGCCTTTTGTCCGGCGGATCGACTCATCACTATTTATTGCGACGATCAAGTGGTCGCCAAGGAGCCTGGCACGACGCAAAAGGTCGATGTGCCCCGGATGGATGATGTCGAAACAGCCGTTCGTGAATACAGTTCGCATGATCAATCGGCTTTTATCCTCAACTTTACGACGAGGTTAACAAAGAAGAAACTAATCAAAATGACCGCGAGTGTTCGGATGATCGACGGAAAGATGGTCGCGTAGAATGACTCGTAGCTGACAAGTGTCAGCAGCGGAACATAAGCCACATATTTCCACATCGACGGCGTCGGCGTTTCGACAAAAAGGCGGTAAATTATCCGTAAATAAATGCCGAGAAGGAACATTCCTATCGGTATCCCGATGGGCCCGAAATTTCGCAAAAGATCGGCGAACGGCGAAATAGCGAAAGAATTATCGCTGTAATTGAAGTAGAGTGTGCTGTACGCACGGGCGTCAGACGTCGGCGGCTTGTCGGCCCAGAGGAATCGCGGCACGAATGATGTCAGCGTGTCATTTATGATGTTATTTTCGAGACCGTAGCTCGCCTCATACGGTGCTAAACGTTCGTAGTTTGAAACAACAACCGCGACGGAGCTCAAATTTTCAACGCGATCAGCCATCGCCTGAGCACTATCACGCAACAAAATGGCCGGGTCCTGTGTTGCCAGATAGTCGATCGTCGCACCGATCTGACCGACGTAGTCGCCCGCTTCTACACGGCTTTCGCTGCCCTTGATATTGCGGAAGGATGTTCCGTAGATGATGCCTATGCAGACCGCTAGCACGATCAGTGTTCCGAAGATAAAAGAATTTCGTAAGCCGAGCTTTCGTCCCGAATATTTGAACGCCATCGCGATCGGAAACATGCTTAGGACAAGTCCGCTTCGGCTGCCTAGCAGTGCGGCACGGAATGGGATGAAAAGGATCAGCACGACGAGGACGATATAATAAACCCCTGTTTTTCTGCGGGTGCTGAATATCGCAAGCCACAAAAGCATACTGCCTTCGGACAAAAGGACCAAAAGAAAGTAGATCAGCGCGTCGTACGTACCATAATCCGTAACACGCTGATAGCCGATCAGGCCTTGGACGAATCCGATAAGATTTACGCCGATACCGGCCAAAAGCAGAAGGAGGCCTGCTGCCCATACCCGCGATGGCTGCCATTGCCAATTCGGAAGCCGAACCTCGAGCCTCTCAGCGATAAAACGCCCTATGGGCACCGCGTATCCGGCAGTCAAACCGATAAAACCGACTGAAATATAAACGAGGCTGAGCGGAAGGTTATATTGAGGATCGTCAATGAAAACAAGGAAATACGGATCGACCAAATGGAACGCAACGATCACTCCTCCGATACAGAACGCAGGGAAAATATAGCTCCATGCGGCAAAAACAAGAGGGTGGAAAGGGTCGAATTTTCCTTTGAAATATAGGTACAGGCTTGGAGAAAGTACGACAACGCTCGAAAGCAATGCCCAAGGCAGCAAATAATAATCGCTGAGTGTCCCGGCGAAGCCGTCCTCGAGCCAAACGAACCAGACGCCGAGCAGCAGCATCATGCCCCAAATAATGACGATCGGCATCACTAGGCCGCCGCGCCGCTTTCCGGCATCAAGATCTGTCGCTCCGAAAGAACGCATAAATAACGATTATCGTTTTATCGCCTCGTACGGGCAAACTCTATCGGTCATTTACAGCGGAGTTCAAAGAGCAAACGGCAATGACGCCGTCCGCAACCTGCGGCGAGAATCTTACCGCCGTGTCATTTATCAGATTCAAGTACCAAGGATTGTACGGCCTATGCTCTATTCCCAGATCGTAGAACTTGAAGTCGTCCACCCTAAGTCCTGCGCGTTGAAGCACTAAACTTAGAGTCTTATACGAGTAATAGGCGACGTGATCAGGATGAACCATCTCATTCGTTCCGCCTTTGCCGCGCAGAAAGTATGTCGCAAAACGCATCGCACAATATGCATTTATCGTAGTGATGACGAGTCGTGTTCCACTGTGCATAAATCGTTGGATGCCGGTAAGGAACAATCCCGGATTTGAAAGGTGCTCGATCATTTCACCCGCAATGATCACATCAAAGGTCGTGTCAAGATCAACTTCCTCAAGCTTCTCAAGATCCGCCCGGTAAAGATTCTTGCTCCCGTTCGCGGCAAGCGTATCAATACCCTCTTGATCGTAGTCAAAGCCATAGATCTCGGACGCAGCCGCTTCGAGAGCATTGTGCAGGAGCATACCTTGATCGATGGATTCCTGCGTATACGGATGATTCGTACAGCCGAGGTGCAGTACCTTGCGGCCGTTCGCTTCACTCTTGATAAACTCAACTCTCTGAACAAGTTCCATTACATTTTATTAACTAACGCCTTAGAAAGCTTCGGACTACATCCAACTCCTCTTTGCCGATTAACCCGCTGACGAAGAGCGTTGCCATATACGCGACACCTGCGCCAGCCCACGACGCCAGCAAGGCCGCCCAGCTAAGACGTAAATTGTCGGCAACGGCATATTCTGCGGCCGCCGCCGCCGTGCCCGCGATGGCGAGTACAAACACTATTCTAAGCCAGAATTTCCATAACACTTCCTTGAAGAATAGCTTTTCGATCAAAAAGATCGATATGAGCATTGACGAAAAGCCCGCTGCCCGCGCCGTTGCGATCCCCACATTGTGATAAGTTGATGTCAGGGTCAATATCAGCGAGACAGCCACGATCAAGCACACGGAAAAAATCGCGAGATTAAGTTGAGGGCGGCCAAGTCCCTCGGTCATCTGCCACGCAACCGATTGTATCGCTGCGGCACCGAATGCGACCATTTGAAGCACAAGGAGAATTGACGAATTATCGGCAAAATCCGGGCCCATCCAAAGATGCAGAAAGCCTTTCGAGTTAACGCTTAGAGCAATTACGATGAAAACGACGATCAGCGCGATGATCTTTGTTGCCTTTGTGTAAAGTTTCAGCAGACGCTCACGATCTTGCCCGAACTCGCTTGCAAGTGGAAACAGTACGAGAACAAGACTCGATACGAACGCGTGGAGATAGATGCCGAACGACATCGGCACTACGTAATAGGTCAAGCTCTCGGTACCGAGCCGCTTGGTTATCCAGCCGCGTTCAAATAGTAAGAACGCGTTAGCCAGCAGCTGATAGCCGACAATTCCCGCATTGAAGCGGGCGACCATTATGAGCGTTGCGCGGTCGAGTGTGGGGACCAATGTGAACTCCGGAAGATTTGCTTTTGCCGTTATAGCGTAAACCAAACAAAAGACAAGGCTTACGACCAAATTCCATCCGAGAAGGACGACTAGATCGTAGCCGAGCAAAGCGAGCGCGAGGTTGCCGCCGATAGTAAAAAAACCGTTCGCGGTGTAGATCTTTGAATAAAGATCAAAGCGGTGCAGGCCTTGTACGATCGAGCTGAACAACTGGTTCATCATTGCGATGAAGATCGTTGCGGAAGCGACGTAAAGAGCCGTTACCGTTTGCTGCTGAGCGTCAGCCTCGATCTGAAAAATATCGCTTGTCAGCCAGTTCGCAAGCAGGCAAACGATCACGACACCGGATGCACCGACCGTTACCGCAAAGAAAATACTGGCGGAGATCACTCGCTTGATCTTTTCAGACTCACCCGCGACACGATATTCCGCAATATACTTTGTGATAGCGCGGCCGAAGTTGAAGCTGAACGAATACCCGATAAATGTCAGCACGAGAGCATAGATGCCGTAATCGCGATTGCCCAAGGATCGGACGATCACCGGTGTGGCGACAAAGCTGAGGCACAGCGGCAGGAACCACGTCATCGAACCATAAAGGACGTTGCGCAGGATGCTCTTACCTGTATGTTGCGGTACGGCGTCGCTCATATTCTGCCGAGTGCCTCGTTATAGGAGTCAATGATCGAGTCGGCCACACGGCGCTCATCAAAATGCTTCAGCACGTATTCTTTGCCCTCCGTTGCGAGCCGCGAACGAAGGTCGGGGTCGCGGTCGAGGCGAAGTATCGCGTCGCAAAGAGCTCCGGCATCACCCGGTTCGATCAGTAAGCCGGTCTTTTCGGGAATAATGGCCTCGGGTATCGCATTGATGTTGGTCGAGACCGACGGCAAGCCCATCGCCATCGCTTCGAGCAACGCAATGGGCAGGCCCTCAACATAACTTGCAAGAGCAAAGGCATCTGCGATGCGAAAATATCGCAGTATGCTGTGGCGATCGTGTCCAACATCGGCACTCAAGATGTGGCGGAACTTGTCGCCGAGTTTAAAGCTGTCTATCCGATCAGATTCTTGCTTATTCGGCGCGTTGGGCGAAAGCCAGATGAACGAGATATTGTCGTTGGCCGCAACGGCCTTGCTCGCGGCTTCGAGGAAGACCCACCGCCCTTTTCTGTCTATGAACTGGCCGACACACAGTACGACAAATGCGTGCGGACGGATGCCAAACGCTCTGCGTTCAGCGTCGCGATCGAATGCCGCGGCCGACGCCTGCTCGATCTCGGCGGGATCCACAGCAGTGTAGGTAACCTTAATTTCCTCAAAGAAACGGTTCGTGACCCACGCCTTCAATCCGTTCTTCGTGTCATTATTCGACGCAAAGATGTGAAATCGCGGAAGGCGCGAAACAGCCCGAAGACGCAGACGCCATATCAATTCACGTAAGCCCGAAGCACGCGGCATTATATTATGCATCGTTAGAAACGTGTTGGACCTGCGAAGAGCCAGAGCGGCCAGCAGTATCCACGACTGCCACGGTGCTGTTTCGATATGAAGGATACTTCTTGAAAGATCGTACTTCAAAAGGTATCGGAAGGTCGATGCCTCAGTTTTGATACGCCGCCACTGTCTGCGCAATTTCCTGACGATACCCGGAGCCGCATTCATATCAAGCGAAACATCGCGAAGGTCGTAGCGTATCCCGAGTGCGTCAAGGAAACGGAAAATATCCGGCATTGAATCACGCGGCAGAGCGACGGTTATGTCGAACTCTTCGCGCGCCTGCTTCATAACCGCGAGGAGATAGACCTGTGCTCCGCCCCACTCGACGTAGTTCCAGAGAAAGATGAGTTTTCGCTTACTCTCAACCATCAACGACGGCGGACGCGAATGTTTCGGCGAGCGGCCTCTCCTCGCGTGTCTGTGCCCATTTGCCCTCTATGTTGTGGCCGATCAAAAGACGCAGAAAAAATATCGGAACAGCGAGAAGCCCGAGGAATTTGTTCGGTGCGCCGCCCATATTCGCATTGATGCGCCGACGCAGGCTGTACGGGCCGGTCGGCTTTGAGAAAAGCTGCGTAAGCTTTTCTGATATCGAGAGCGTGCGAAATCCGCTAACCTCGTCGTTAGGTTTGCAGAAAACCTTCGCACGAGGTTCGATCAGCAGGTTCCATCCGCGGCGGCGCATTCGCGGCGTATATTCGGCATCGCCGTACTGAACCAGCTTCTTCTCGTCCATCAGCCCGCACTCGACGATCGCAGCAGCGGGAAAAAGGACACAGTTGCCGACGATAAGCTCGACCCGCCATGGCTTTTTCGGCACTGTATCGACGGTCTGCTTGTACCAATGGCGGAAACCGCCGCTGAAGAACTCGAATCGCGGCGAGACCTGAAATATGTGGCCGGCACGATCCCGATCGATAAGCAAAGCACCCACGACCGAATGCGGATGGCTTTCCGCACATTCTACAAGGCTTTTAATGCAGTGCGGATCGAATGTTTGATCGTTATTTATCGCCAGAACATAATCGGGTTTGTGCGGAAGTGCCGCTTCAATGCCTCGGTTCGTTCCCGCAGTGTACCAAAGGCTGCCGTCGCCCTCGACGATCTCAACCGCGGGAAACTCCGAACGTACGGCGTCCGCCGTTCCATCAGTGGAGCCGTCATCTACGATAATAACGTGCAGATCCAGTCCGTTCCGCTCCGATCGTTCGATACTGCGAAGGCACTCGAGGGTTTCTTCGCGGCGGTTATGGACGGGCGTAACGATCTCGACCTTAAGTACTGTGCCAACGGTCATATCTCCCTCTGGCCTGTGCCTACCGCCAGACAATCGGCATCGACCATTATCTTTACAAGATCGCTGAAGTGAGTCTTTGCCTTCCATCCGAGTTCCCTCTCGGCCTTTGAGGCGTCGCCTATCAAAAGGTCAACCTCGGTCGCCCGCAGGTACGCGTCGCTCAACTCGACAATTGTATCGCCAGCCGAAATATGAGTGCCGCTGCCCGAGAACTCGGCGAGCCTGTCGGCGTCGATCTTGGCAACGACGCCGGTTTCGCTCCGGCCGCATCCCTTCCATTCGATCGTGATGCCAAGGTGTTTGCAGGCTTCTTCTACAAATTCGCGAATGCTGTGCGTTTCACCCGTTGCCAAAACATAATCGTCGGCCTTTTCAGACTGGAGGATACGCCACATTCCATCGCAGTATTCCGGAGCATAGCCCCAGTCGCGCTTCGCATCGAGGTTGCCGAGCGTGAGCTTAGCGGCTTTGCCGCAAACGATGTTCGCAAGCTGGTGGGTGACCTTTCGAGTAACGAATGTCATTCCTCGCCGAGGCGATTCGTGGTTGAAAAGGATACCGTTACTCGCAAAAATGTCGTACGCCTCGCGGTAATTAACTATCGACCAATACGCGAATAGTTTTGACACGCCGTAAGGCGAACGGGGATAGAAAGGTGTCGTTTCACGCTGCGGGACCTCTTGGACCTTGCCGAATAGTTCCGATGTTGACGCCTGATAGAATTTCACCTTGCGAAGGCCTGTTTCGCGGATCGCATCAAGGAACCGAAGTGTGCCGAGTGCATCGACCTGTGCCGTATAATCGGGTATCTCGAATGAAACCTTTACGTGGCTCTGTGCCGCAAGATTATAGATCTCATCCGGCTCTATCTTTTCAAGCAGACGATTCAGGCTGCTTGGATCGATCAGATCACCATAGTGAAGGAAGAGTTTCTTATCAAGGATCTTATCGTCCGAATATAGGTGATCGATCCTGCCGGTGTTGAACGAGCTCGACTTTCGGATGATGCCGTGTACCTCATACCCTTTTTCGAGTAGGATCTCCGTCAAATAACTGCCGTCCTGGCCCGTTATGCCCGTTATCAGTGCCTTTTTCATCTATTGTCTTTTCGCGGCGGTAACTCTTATCGCCTTTGTGTTGAAGATACCAATCGTAAATGCGCTTTAGTCCGACCTCAAGCGGGGTTGTTGCCTCCCAGCCGAGTGCCGTCATACGGCTGACCTCAAGAAGCTTCTGCGGCGTTCCGTCAGGCTTCGAAAGGTCAAAGCTTATCGCGCCGTCAAAGCCGACCGTACGTTTTACAAGCTCGGCAAGCTCTGCAATTGAAACGTCCGTTCCCGTGCCGATGTTCAAATGTGTGATGCCGCGGCTGTAGATGTCGTTCGCATCTACGCTTTTCATCAAATGAACGACAGCCTCGGCAAGGTCATCGACATATAGGAATTCCCGACGCGGGCTTCCGCTGCCCCAAATGAGTACTTCACTGTGCCCGGCATCCTTGGCCTCATCGAATTTGCGGATAAGAGCCGGGATCACGTGCGAGCGCTCAAGGTCAAAATTGTCGCCTTCGCCGTATAGATTTGTCGGCATCACGGAAAAGAAATTGCATCCGTGCTGGCGGTAAAAGTTCTCGCAAAGCTTGATGCCGGCGATCTTTGCGATGGCATAAGGCTCGTTCGTTGTTTCGAGCGGACCGGTCAGCAATGCCTCTTCGCGCATCGGCTGTTCGGCAAGTTTCGGATAGATGCAGGAACTGCCAAGAAATACCAGCTTCTCCACACTGCGCTCGAAAGCCGCGTGGATCACGTTGCTTTCGATCATCAAATTATCATAGATAAAATCCGCTCGGTACGTGTCATTGGCCAGAATGCCACCGACGCGTGCGGCCGCGAGAATAACGATCTCAGCACCGCTTTCTGCAAAGAAAGCCCGTACCGCTCTTTGATCTCGAAGATCCAGTTCAGACGAGGTAGGTTCGAGCCGGTTTCGGAATCCTTGACGCTCTAGCTCCCGGCAGACCGCGCCGCCAACCATGCCGTTGGCACCGGCGACAAAGATCTTCTTGTCCTTCGAGACCATAATTTCGGATAAACAAGCGGCACGGACGAAAGGCGTCCTTTAAGAGAACACGCCGCAGTTGTTCGACGGTGTGCTCCCCGAGCCAAATGTTTTTGAGCTACTCGTCGCGATGGTAGCTGTCGCGATGATAATAGCTCTGGTAGTAGTAATAATTGTCCTGTGCCCGCAGGTTAACGTTATTCAGAACAACGCCGAAGACACGGGCGCCGATATCGTTAAGGAGCTGACGTGAACGCCGTACAACTTGCCGCGAACTCTTGCCCGAGTGAACTACCAAGATCACGCCGTCAACCATTGATGCGATCAGCACGCCGTCTGTGAACGACGCGATCGGCGGTGAATCCACCACAATATGCGTGAATTTCTGTGACAGGAGCTTGAGCAGCGTATTCATCTGCTCAGAACCTATCAGCTCCGCAGGGTTCGGCGGTATCGGCCCTGATGTCAGCAGATGGAGCTGAGAGTCGGCATCGAATTTGACCACGTCATCAATATCCTCCGCACGAAGCTCGCTCGAGAGAAGTGTACTAAGTCCCTCGCCGTTCGTAATGTTGAATACCTGGTGCAGACGCGGCCTGCGCATATCGGCGTCGATGATAAGCACCTTCGCACCGGTTTGAGCGAGCGATATTGCGGTATTCGTGGCCGTCGTCGTCTTTCCTTCGGAAGGAAGGCTCGACGTAACAAGCAAGGATTTCGGCGCGTGTCCGGCTGTTGACAGCAGGATCGATGTTCTAAGCTGGCGATATGCTTCGGCAAGCGAAGAATTCGGATCGTTGTAGATCAGAAGCTCGTTCCGCGAACTATCCGGTTCCTCGTCCTCACTGCCTACGAGAAGAAGCTTCCGCTTCGGCACGGTGTCAATATTCGGGATCGCAGCGAGTGCCGGAAGCTGCAATAGGCTCTCGATCTCCTCGGTCGTGCGGATCGTATCATCAAGGTACTCAAGGAAGAGAGCCAAGCCCATTCCGAACAAAGTTGAAAGTATCAAAGCGGCCCCAACTGTCGTAAGACGCCGCGGCGAAACCGCCGTGTCCGGCGGGATCGCGATCTCAGTTACGCTGATATTATTGTCGCTTCCCTGTGACGCGACATCGTTGCCGCTGACCTGTTTGCGAAGGTTCTCGAGAAAACCCTTGTTCGTATCAAGCGTTTGCTGCAAGAGGCGCAGCTTTACAGCGCCTTGATTCTGGCCCTGAGCCTGATCATACTGCTGATTGAATGAGGAGCGGATCTCGTCCTCATGCTGTTTTGCCTGAAGGTATTTTGTTTTCAGATTCTCGATCAGCGTTTGCCGCGCACGGCGGCGGAATTGATCCAGATCAGCTTGGAACTGCTTTTGCGCCTTATCAAGTGAATCTTGGAAGCTTGCTATCTGAGCATCGACCTCTTTAACCTCAGGAGCGCTCTCCTGATATTCCTGAAGCAATCGAGCCCTATTGGTACGGAGGTCAAATATCCGTTTCATCGTATCGGCCTGGAATGACCGCAGATTATTCTCTTGCTCAGTGATGAAACGGCCCGAAAGCTCCTCGACCTGTGCAGTAAGCCTGTTAGGGTCGGCCTGCACTGTTTGGTAGTTCGCTTCGGCGTTCTTGCGCTCATTTTCAGCGTCCAAAAGCTGTTTGTTCAGCCCCGCAAGACGCTCTATAACGATGGTTTGATCGCCCGTACCAGTCTTAAGTATGCCTTCGTCGCGGGTCAATTCCTGGAGCTGCTCCTCACCCGACTTGATCTCGGCCTGAAGGCTGGCAATACGTTCCTGTAGAAAGTCGTTGGTCTTTCTGCTTGTGCCGGAACGCTTCTCCTGATTCATTTCGGTGAACGTCTCGGCTATGCCGTTGGTTACGGCGGCCGCAAGCTGAGGATCGGTGTTTGAGAACTTCAGCTCTATCAGGCGTGTATCCTTTACGGTTACACGCGATTCGCGAACCGGCTCGATCGACAGGTTCTTGCGGATCGCCTCAACAAAAGGCGCGAGGCGCACGGCCTCTTCGATCTCGGCTGTTGATGCTAAAGAAGAATCTGCTGTCGCGACATCGTCACCGGATCTTTTGGCGGGGCTGCTTGCAAGCCCCAGAGCGCGCAGGGCACCGCGCCACCACGACGTTTGGCCCTGTGTGGCAGCATCAATAAATACCTTATTCGTATCAAGGCTGTGCTCTTTTATGACGCGGCGAAGCACATTGTCGCTGTAGAGCAGTTGAAGCTGTGTATTGAAATATGACGGATCGGGATTCGATATCGGCCGCTGGCGATCGGACGTAACAAGGTCCGGATTGTTCTGCTCGAGATCTACTTGAATGACCGCACGAGCCTGATAGATGTTCGGCTTGCGTGCCATATAGATGGCAACGAGCGTCGTAACCAGCACCGCGATGCCGATAACAAGCCAAAGGCGTTTTCGTATCGCTCGCCAATAGTCGCCAAGCTGGAAGCCTTCTGAGCCCGCGCTGTCGCGATATTGCGGATAGCGGCCCGATCCGGCGATCGCCGGTTCATACCGAGGTTCCAGTTCCGTTGAGCCTTCCTGCGGGTTGGCAATGATGCTGCGTGGTTCTTTCATAAAGGCTCAAGCTAAAATCCGCGGGCAAAAATGCCCGGCACTCCGTTTTGGAGCGTGCGAACGATGCCGTGCATGATCGCCTTTTTATCATCCCTTGAAACTGCAACAATATCGTTCGCCTCAAGATAAGGGTCCTTTGCGGTACCTTTTTCGATTGCCTTGAGATCAACGACGATCTCCTCGCGGTCGAGGCTGTCCGGCTTCTGCCGCAATATCCGTACGGAATCCTTGTCGGTTGCCGACTTTAGGCCCTTTGTCGAAGCGATGGCCTGCGTCAGCGTGATCGGTTCGCGGACGAGTATCTGTCCCGGTTCGACAACGTTACCGTAAACGAACACATTATCCGCAGGAAGCACCGACACGATATCGCCGGGTTCCATGATCAGCGTTCTCTTGCCCTCCTGAACGTCACGGATCTTAAAGTTCATCAACGCAATGTCGTCATCATCCTTGCTAACCGGAGCCTTGTCCCTGCACGTTGTCGTGTTCCCGGGCCTTGCAACAAGCATCCGCGTGCCGGCTTCTTTATTCGGGCCGCCGGCAAGTGCCAATATTTCAAGCAGATGCATGTGTTTGGTAACGAAATAGCTCCCGGGTTTTTCAACCGCGCCAATGACCGATATGGGCTGGGACTTCTGCTCGGCGACCGTCACCGTTACAAACGGATCGACCAAGTATCCGACCTTATATGCGGCCATTATGTCGTTCGCGAGTTCCGCCTCCGTCTTACATACTGCGGCGATGCGTTGATTCAGACGCGCAACGCGAATAAAACCGTCGGGTGATACGGTCTGGCGTATGTTAAGATCGGGATGCCGATATACCTGAATGTCTATCACATCCTGAAAGCCGATCCGGTAGCGATCGGCCGCATTATCCGTAATAACGGCTCCGCCTTGCTGGGCAGCGGCAAAACCGGTGCCAACCATCAGCAGGAATGAAACTACGGCAAGGTGTTTAAATGACTTCATATCTTCCATCCAAGATCAAATTCCGACTCGGGAAGAGTACTGCAACATCCGGCCGATGATACCGCTTGAAAGGCCATATACGCCCAACGATAAACGCCCTGTTTGCAAACGGTAATAATATCAAAGGTTGTGTTGTTTTGAAACACCGATATTGCATCTTTCCGCAATTTACTAAAACTTCCAAACACGTGCATAATTGAGCGGAATGGAAAAAGTGACGCCAATGCTCCGGCAGTATTTGGAGATCAAAAAGCTGTATCCGGGATGTATCTTATTCTTTCGATTGGGCGATTTTTATGAAATGTTCAACGAAGACGCGATCGTCGGCTCGCGCGAACTCGAAATAACCCTGACCGCACGCCAGAAGGATACACCGAATCCGGTCCCGATGTGCGGCGTTCCGCACCATGCGGCCGCTAACTACATTGCGCGGCTTGTCCGCAAAGGTTACCGCGTTGCGATCTGTGAACAGGCCGAAGAGGCGGGCAAAGGCGTAAAGCTTGTAAAACGAGAGGTGGTGCGTGTGATCACGCCCGGAACCGCGATCGACCCTCAGCTTGTTGAGCCGCGCGAACCGGTCTATTTGGCCGCGATCTCGGGCAGCGGCGATTCTTTCGGAGCGGCGTTTCTCGATGTTTCCTCCGCAAATTTCGTATCAATGGAAGAATCGGGCCGCGGGTCGTGGGATAAGGTAATGGAGCAGATGAACTCGTTTGACCCGCGCGAGATCCTTTTTCCGCGTCGATTGGAGAATATGGTTGTTGCCGCATTCGGCAGAGGAAGTGGCGACCTTCCGTTCAACGCACCGAATACGGGCGGCGACGCTCGCGTGTTGACACCGCTCGACGATGATCGTTTTGCTTTTGAGGACGCTGAAAGGCTGCTTAGATCGCAGTTCGCTGTCGCGGATCTGAAAGCTTTCGGGCTTGGAGGACGAAAGGAGGCAGTTACGGCCGCAGGAGCCTGTCTAAGCTACGCTCATGAGACACAAAAGAGCTCGGCGGCTCATATCACCTCGGTCGAGTATCTGGCGGCGGACGAAATAATGATCGTGGATGCGGTCTCGCTGAAGAACCTCGAGATCCTCGAAACGCGCGGCGAATCACCAAAGCGGACACTGTTCGGCGTACTGGATAATTGTGTTACAAGCATGGGTTCGCGGCTGCTTCGGCAGTGGCTTTTGCGGCCTTCGCTTAAACGCAGCGAGATACAGACACGTTTGGCAGCCGTCACCGAGCTGTCCGACACTATCTTCCGCGAGCAGATTCGCGTCCTGCTCAAGGGTGTCAGTGATATCGAGCGGCTCACGGGACGCCTCAATCTTGGTACCGCAACACCGCGTGACCTTACGGCATTGTG